>NZ_JAYLVQ010000016.1:0-15987 GCF_035818575.1 Halobacillus sp. HZG1 | reverse complement strand
CAAATCTCTTCTATAAAGAAGAAATGTTTTGACGTACTGGTTGGTTCGTTCAGTTTTCAAAGATCAAATGTTTTGTTTGCCGCTTCAAAACAGCGACTTAATTAATATATCATGTGTAGTTGTTTTCGTCAACAACTTTTTAATGATTTATTTTGTTAAGCCGTTGCGGCTTGCCGCTCTCTTAATGCGACAAGTAATAATATATCACGGCATCTAAAACCACGCAATAGGTTTTTCGTAAAAAGATAATTCAGATTATTATCCTTCACAGTAAGTAAGATTTCAAATAAAACACAATCCCTCTGGAAGAATCCAGAGGGATTGAAAACTTATGATTCACGATTTCTCATTTGCGGGAACAGCAGGACGTCACGAATAGAAGGCGAGTCTGTCAGCAACATGACTAGACGATCGATTCCAATTCCCAAACCACCCGTTGGAGGCATTCCATATTCAAGTGCTTCCAGGAAGTCTTCATCCATCATATGAGCTTCATCATTTCCTTCTTCTCGTTCTTTCAACTGAGATTCGAATCGTTCTCTTTGATCAATCGGGTCATTCAACTCAGAGAAAGCATTCGCATGTTCACGACCAACGATGAACAACTCAAATCGGTCTGTGAATCTTCCATCCTCTGGATTCTTCTTCGCGAGAGGAGAGATCTCTGTTGGATGGCCATAAATAAAGGTAGGCTGGATTAACTTTTCTTCCACGCGCTGTTCGAAGAATTCATTTACAATATGACCAAATGTCATCGTATCTTTAATATCAATACCATGTTCTTTAGCAAGCTCTTTCGCTTGGTCATCTGACATCTGCTCCCAGAAGTCTACACCTGTGTGTTCTTTGATAGCATCTACCATATGGAGACGTGTCCACTCTGGTTCCAGATCAATTTCCTGTTCATTGTAGGAGACTTTCGTTGTACCGAGAACCTCTTTAGCGATATGTGCAACCATGTTTTCGGTAAGGTTCATGATGTCATGATAATCCGCATAGGCTTCATACAGTTCAATCATCGTAAACTCAGGGTTGTGACGAGTAGAGATTCCTTCGTTACGGAATACACGGCCGATTTCATATACTTTTTCCAATCCACCTACAATCAAACGCTTCAAGTGGAGCTCAATAGCAATACGCATATACAACTGCATGTCCAGCGCATTATGGTGTGTGATGAACGGGCGGGCGGAAGCTCCACCTGCAATCCCGTGCATCAATGGAGTTTCTACTTCTAAGAAACCTAAACCATCCAGATAACGGCGCATAGACTGAATAATCTTACTGCGCAGTACAAACGTATCTCTGCTATCAGGGTTCGTAATAAGGTCTAAATAACGTTGACGATAACGTTGTTCGACATCCTGCAAACCATGGAATTTTTCAGGAAGTGGACGGAGAGACTTCGTAAGCAATTGATATTCCGCTGCTTTCACGGAAAGTTCTCCTACGTTCGTTTTGAACATCACCCCGGAAACTCCTACGATATCTCCCAAGTCAGCAGATTTGAAAAGATTGTCGTAAGCTTCTTCTCCAATTTCATCTTTACGAACATACAGTTGAATTTGGCCAGTCAGGTCCTGAATATGTGCAAAACCCGCTTTTCCTTTTCCACGCTTTGTCATGATTCGTCCAGCAATGGTTGTTGGGAACTGTTTTTCCTCCAGCTCCTCTTTCGTATATTGATCGTACTTCTCTATTAAATCTTGGGCGTAATCCGTGCGGTCGAATTTGTCACCAAAAGGGTCGATGCCCTGTTCGCGGTGATTATTCATCTTATCGCGACGCACCCGCATATGTTCATTCAGTTCTTCTGTCATTGCTCTCACTCCATTCCCTGTTCTTTTTGGGTACTTACCGTTACAATAACAAAAACTGCCAGCATGGGACTGGCAGCATCTAACTATCGTTTAGTATAAAAAAGTACTATGTGCGTGTCAATGTTGAAAGGGGAACGATTCCTGCATTTACACTTCTGGTTTCAACAGCCCCTCAATACAAATGTCTTGGCAATCGTCTATTTGACCTTGGACGAGTCCACTAAATTCTTCCCCACTTGTTCATGCTTCTCACTTCTTCTGATGGAAGCAGTCCTAGAACTTCTCCCGCTGTTTGTTTTAAATGAGGGAGGAAAGCTTGAGCATCCACGTCCGCTAAAGGGACCATCACAAATGCCCGTTCATGCATATGGGGATGTGGAATCGTTAATTGCTCTGTTTTCATTTTCTCCTGATTATAAAGCAATATATCGAGGTCAATTGTTCGCGGCCCCCATTTTATTACCCGTTTCCTTCCCAGTTCCTGTTCAATACCCTGGCAGTACTCCAATAATAAGGAAGGGGACAAATCCGTTTCCACTTGAATAGCCATATTTAAAAAGTCGTTTTGCTCAGTGTAACCGACTGGGGCCGTTTCATAGACCGCTGACATTTTTCGGACAGTTATATTCTCGTGCTCCTCCAGCAGAGAGATGGCATCTTTCAGAAATACTTCCCTTGGTGATATATTCGACCCTAAGGCTATATAGGCGCTATTCATGTTTCCCGTCTCCGGTAGATCTCTATCGCCACCGATTTGTAATGCCCCGGGATCGGAGGATCGGGTTTATATACTTTTACGAGACACCCTTCTAACAGCGGAAATTTACTGAAGAGTTCATTGGCGAGCTTTTCTGCCACTGTTTCGACGAGTTTGTGGTGTTTTCCTTCCACGGCTTCTTTTGTAACCTCATAGATCGCACCATAATCAATCGATTTTGTCATGTCGTCGGATTCAGCTGCAGGCTTCAAGTCCAACTCAAGCTCAAGGTCCACATAGAACCGTTGCCCCAGTTTATTTTCTTCTGGAAAAAGACCATGATATCCCCAGAACTCCATTTGATTTACATATATCTTATCCAATTCCTTCACCCTTTCCGAGCATGGCATCCATCATTTTCGTCATACGTACAATGGGCTTCACATCATGAACCCTCACTACATCCACGCCTTGCGCGACTCCATAACAGACGGTTGCCCCTGTTCCTTCCATCCTTTCATCTTTCGGGAGGTCCAGGGCTGTACCTATGAATGATTTCCTGGATGTTCCTAGTAAAAGGGGGTAGCCGAGTTCTTTCAAATCTGCCAAGTTTCGCATGACCTCCAAGTTTTGTGCTTGCGTTTTCGCAAACCCGATGCCTGGATCGAGAATGATATGCTCGTCTTTAACTCCCGCCTCCCTGGCTGTCTTAATACTTCTTCGGAGGTCATTTTTCATGTCATCCAACAAAGACTTATAATTTCTATCTGACCGGTTATGGGTCAGGATGATCGGTACACCATACTGCGCAGCGACGTCAGCTATAGCAGGCTCTTTGATCGCTCCCCATACATCATTGATTATCGATGCCCCTGCTGCAACCGCCTTTTCAGCCACTTCTGCTTTATAAGTATCAATGGATATAGGAAGCGAAACCGCCTTCTTGACTGCCTGGATTGCAGGGATTACCCGAGCCAGTTCTTCCTCAACCGTTACAGGACGATGACCGGGCCGAGTGGATTCGCCTCCGATATCAATGATATGTGCGCCTTCTTCCTCCATCATCTTCGCTTGTTTTACAGCGTGATCGAGATCAAAATAGAGCCCTCCATCAGAAAAAGAATCAGGTGTAATATTAAGAATCCCCATCACAAGAGTTTCCTTTGTTAAATCGAACGTTTTTTCAGAAGTACTTAATTTGGTGTTCATAGGTTTCCCTCGTTTCCATCATTCTCTCCCCCTATCTTACATCATTTCAAAATTTCTATCACACGTACACAATTGGAAACATAAATAAAAAAACTGCACCCCATAGAGGTGCAGTCGTTTCATATTATTCTTCGTCAAACTGATAAAGGGGAGTAGATAGATAACGCTCACCGTTACTAGGGATGATTGCCACAACTTTCTTCCCTTTGCCTAGCTTTTTGGCCACCTGCTTCGCCACATGGATTGCGGATCCGGAAGAGATTCCTCCAAGAATACCATCTTTTCTCGCGGCTTCCCTTGCGGCTTCGAATGAATCTTCCTTCGTCACCTTAATTACTTCATCATAGATTTCTGTATTCAAAATACCAGGCACAAAACCTGCCCCGATTCCCTGGATCTTATGTGGACCAGGGTCTCCACCAGATAAGACTGGTGACTCTTCCGGCTCGATTGCATAAATTTTAATGTCCGGGTACTTCTCTTTCAACACTTTACCGGCACCCGTGATGGTTCCACCTGTTCCGATACCTGCAACAAATGCATCCAGTTGATCACCCATCTGCTCGACAATTTCCGGCCCGGTCGTTTTTTCGTGAATGAGTGGATTGGCTTCATTGTTGAACTGTTGAGGCATAAAATAACCCTTCTGATCTTGAAGTTCAGCAGCCTTTTTAATGGCACCTTTCATCCCTTCACTGCCTGGAGTGAGAACGAGTTCTGCTCCATAAGCGCGCAGAAGGTTACGGCGTTCCTGACTCATCGTATCCGGCATAACAAGTATGGCTTTATAACCTTTGGCAGCTGCGATCATCGCCAAACCAATTCCCGTATTCCCGCTGGTTGGTTCTACAATGGTATCGCCCTCTTTGAGACTTCCATCTTTCTCAGCTTCTTCAATCATGGAAAGAGCAATGCGGTCTTTAACGGAACTACCCGGGTTCATGTATTCCAGTTTAAGATAAACATCTGCACTGTCTTCATCCGCGCTTCCGTTCAGTTTGACCATTGGAGTTTGACCAACTAATTCGCTTACGTTATTTACGATTCTCAATACATTCACTCCCAAAACCAAGTATTTTAATAGGATTTAAACCTAATGTACTTAATAACCGTACAATTGTCAAACATTTCAATCATGTATTCGTTACCGTTAAAGGAAAAGGCGAAACCACGGTTTCGCCTTTTATTATATCAGTTTTCGTATTCATTTATGAGGTGGGATCCGTGCCTTCAGATTTCAGTTCCTTAAGGTCTTCCACACTGAACTGGTAATCTTCGTTACAGAAGTGGCATTTCGCTTCGGCTCCCTGGTCCTCGTTAATCATTCGCTCGATTTCTTCATTCCCAAGACTGGCAATGGCCATTTCCACACGTTCCCGTGAGCAGTGGCACTGGAACTTGACTGGCATCGTGTCCAGGATACGCACATTTTCCTTTCCAAGAACTGTGTGCAAAATTTCTTCCGGGGTTTTGCCGTCGCGTACAAGTGAAGAAATCGCAGGCATTTCTGATAGTCTCTTTTCAATCTGGCTCGTCGTCTCTTCATCAGCTCCCGGCATCATTTGGACAATAAATCCACCGGCAGCAAGAATAGAGTAATCCGTATCTACAAGCACACCAGCCCCGACAGCTGAAGGCACTTGCTCAGAGTTTGCAAAATAATAGGTGAAATCTTCACTGATCTCACCGGACACAAGTGGGACTTGACCTGTAAAGTGATCTTTCATCCCCAGGTCCTTGACGATACTCAACGTCCCTGACGTCCCAACCGCTCGTGCCACATCCAGTTTTCCTTGAGCATTCGATTCAAAATCAACATGAGGGTGTTTGATATATCCACGCACTTCTCCTTTAGAGTTAGCATCGGCGATGATGGCGCCGGCAGGGCCGTCACCTTCCACCTTTACTGTGAGCTTATCATTCCCCTTGAGCATCGCACCCATCATGCCGCTGATGGTTAACGTCCGTCCTAGTGCTGCTGATGTCGTTGCCCATGTATCTTGTCTGCGTCTTGCTTCTTCGACTGTTTCTGTTGATTGAATGGCATAAGCTCTAACCTGGCCGTCGAAACCTATGGCACGCACTAAATAATCTGACATGCTATTCATTCTCCTTTAAACGCTTTTTTCTCTTTGTTCCTTTGATATATCTTATGAAGACCTTTCAACGTCAAGTAAGGATCGACATGGTCGATCGTCCTTGATTGACCGGCGATTAAATTGGCAAGACCACCGGTAGCAATCACTGTCGGTGTCTGCTCGGAAGTTTCTTTCATACGACGAACGACTTCATCGACCTGACCTACATATCCATAGTAAACGCCGGACTGCATGGCTTCCACTGTGCTTTGACCAATCACATGTTCCGGACTCTTAATTTCGATTTTTGGTAGTTTGGCTGCTTTTGCATAAAGAGCCTCCATCGAAATATTGACCCCCGGGGCAATGGCACCCCCAAGGTATTCCCCTTCAGCATTAATATAACAATAAGTGGTAGCTGTTCCAAAGTCGATGATCACTAAAGGAAGTGGATACTCATCGATGGCTCCTACCGCATTGACCACTCGATCAGCACCGATCTCATTAGGGTTTGGGTATTTCATCGGCAATCCGTGATCCACCATTCCTTCACCTATGATCATCGGCTGCTTTTTAAAATAATAACGAGACATACGATCAAGTGCAAACATGATCGGTGGTACAACGGACGAGATGATTACGCCGTCCATATCTTCAAAACGCAACCCTTCATGATCGAAGAGTGATTTAATCAACATTCCGAACTCGTCTTCTGTTTTATGACGATCGGTTTTAATCCTCCACTGATACTTTAAAGAATCATTTTCAAATACGCCTAACACAGTATTGGTATTTCCCACATCAAGGACAAAATTCATACATGAAGCCTCCCGTGTCATTTCCTTCGGCTACCATCATATCACAAGAACCTGCTGTTTCGCTCTTCTAGGACACAGAAAAAGCCACACCTCCCGTTTCAGGGTTGATGTGGCTTTGCTCATGAACCTTTAAGAACGACGATCCTCTGAATCAGATGGACCTTCATCTTTCTTTTCTTCCTTCGTTTCTTCATGAGTCTCTGTCTCTTCTGCTTGTTCATCTTCTTTGGACTGAATGGTCACACGGACATCTTCATTGTTGGAAGACGTGTTGTTCTTGATTTTCGCATTGTGTTCACGTGCGATTTCTTCAAGCTCTTCATCCGTCGGAAGACGACCTTTATCAAATAGAGAACGGATTTGAGTTGCATCAAGTGTTTCGACATCCAATAATGTCTTCGCAATTAACTCAAGCTTATCTTTATTTTCAGTGAGGATTGTTTTCGCACGGTCATAACAGTACTGAATGAAGTTCTTCACTTCCTGGTCGATTTCATAAGCAATCTGGTCACTGTAATTCTGTTCGTTCTGGATGTCACGTCCAAGGAAGACCTGACCACCGGAATTAGAGCCGAACTGTAGTGGACCGAGCTTTTCACTCATTCCATACTCTGTAACCATTTTGCGTGCGATACTGGTAGCACGCTGGAAGTCATTATGAGCTCCTGTACTTACTTCACCAAAGATGATCTCTTCAGCTACACGACCACCGAGTAATCCTGTAATCTTATCGAACAATTCTGGTTTCGTCATGAAGTAGCGATCTTCCTTAGGAAGCATGACGGCATATCCACCTGCCTGCCCACGAGGAACAATCGTAACTTTATGGACCATATCGGCATCATCCAGCACCATACCGATTACTGTGTGTCCACTTTCGTGGTGGGCAACAATATCGCGTTCTTTCTTAGAAATGACACGACTCTTCTTCGCCGGCCCTGCAATTACACGGTCAATTGCTTCATCAACGTCATCCATATCGACTTTCTTCTTATCTCCACGCGCAGCTACTAGAGCAGCTTCGTTTAATAAGTTTTCCAAGTCGGCACCAGAGAAACCTGGTGTACGGAGCGCAATTGTCTTCAAGTCGACATTCTCGGAAAGCGGCTTGTTCTTCGCGTGTACAGCAAGTACCGCTTCACGGCCTTTAACATCTGGGCGATCGACTGTAATTTGACGGTCAAAACGTCCAGGACGTAGAAGTGCCGGGTCCAGGATATCCGGACGGTTGGTTGCAGCGATAATAATGATTCCTTCATTAACACCGAAACCATCCATTTCAACAAGCAACTGGTTCAATGTCTGCTCACGCTCATCATGGCCTCCGCCAAGACCAGCGCCACGTTGACGACCTACGGCATCAATTTCATCAATGAAGATGATTCCCGGTGCGTTCTTTTTCGCATTTTCAAACAGGTCACGAACACGGGATGCACCGACACCGACGAACATTTCAACGAAGTCTGAACCACTGATGGAGAAAAACGGTACTCCCGCTTCACCAGCTACGGCACGTGCAAGCAATGTTTTACCTGTACCTGGAGGCCCCACTAATAAGACACCTTTAGGAATACGGGCACCGACCGCAGAGAATTTACGAGGGTCTTTAAGGAAGTCAACGACCTCAACAAGCTCCTGCTTCTCTTCATCTGCTCCGGCAACATCTTTGAAGCGCACTTTCTTCTTCTCTTCTGAATACATCTTCGCCTTACTCTTACCAAAGTTCATCACGCGACTTCCGCCGCCCTGTGCCTGGTTAAGTAAGAAGAAGAACAAAATAAAGATAATGACGAACGGGATGATGGACGTTAGAAAAGTCACCCATGCGCTGGGCTGCTCTTCCTGCTCAACAGTCAGATTACTCTGTTCTTGAGCGGTCTGTGTGATTTGAGCAATGACTTCATCATTAGCTGGAAGTTGTGCGACGAAAGTTTCGCCCTCTTCCGCTCCCTGTTCTTGACCAGTTACACGAATCACCCCATTGACAGGCTGAATCGTCATTTCCTGGATTTCACCATTATTCAATTTATTGTAGAATTCATTGACATTATATTCTGTTTGCGGATCACCTTGACCTCGGAATAGACCGACCACGCCGATAACCACGAGGAAGATAAGTAAGTAAAATATGGTATTACGAAAGATCCGGTTCATTGCCTACCTCCTCCCAAACGAGAAAAACTATAGTAAATACTACCATACCAAAAACGGCCGACACAACTAATTACCCTTGACATAGATACTTTCAAACTTCCCATCACAGGTTGATTTTCAGCCTCCATAGACCTCAGGCTTCAAGACCCCGACGTACGGAAGATTGCGATACTTTTCTTCATAGTCCAGACCATACCCGACAACAAATTCATCAGGAACTTCGAACCCGACCGTATCTGCTTTGATATCCGCGCTTCGTCCTGTCGGTTTATCAAGCAGGGTGACGATTTTAATCGACTTCGCTTTACGATATTTGAACAAGTCGACAAGGTAGGCAAGTGTTCGACCACTGTCGATAATATCTTCAATGATCAAAATGTCCCGACCCTCTACCTTCGTATCAAGGTCTTTAACAATCTTGACTTCTCCTGAAGATTCCATACCTCCGTGATAGCTGGAAACATCCATGAAATCCATTTCCAAATGAGTTTCCATGCGTTTCAGCAAATCAGTCATGAAAGGAAGGGCGCCTTTCAGTACCCCGATCGCCAAAGGGAAACGATCTTCATATTCTTTCGAAAGTTCCGCTCCCAGCTCTTTACACTTTGCCTGAATTTCTTCTTCGGAAATCAAGACCTTTTCAATTTCGTTATGCATGATTGCTCCTCCTACGTGTCTGCTTTGTTTTTATAATGTAACCGAAGCCATGGACCTGATGAAAGGCTGGTACGCTCCCCGCCTTTTTTTAAACCGACGACCCAAAGAATCTTTCCTGCTTGATCTGTAACGATCGGCCAGGTAGGGCGCAGACGGGCCGGGATCTTTTGGTCGATAAAAATATCTTTTACTTTTTTCGAGCCGTTCATCCCTCTCAGATGCATTCGATCTCCCTCCTGCCTTGTGCGAACGACAAGAGGGAGTTTTACGTGATGCGAATCACATAGATACGTATAGGCATCTTCGGTGCCGTCGCCACTGAACCAATCCGCCCTGATTTCAGATTCATCAGGTAGTTGAAGATCCTCTCCTATTTCGAGAATGTAGGAGTACTCTTTCCAATCTTGTTCTCCAGGAAAAGAAAAAGTGATTTCATCATAAGCACGGATAATTTTCAACCCTTCCGGAAAATCCAGGGAAGCATTCGGTTTTTCATCATTTAAAAGGTTCATGAACATTTCTTCATGCAAGTAAGAAATGTCTTCGTTTTGGTTCACATACAGATAGTTCAATATTAGATGAAAGGCTGTCCTTTGTAAAGCAAGCGGGAATGTTTTGAAAGTTTGTTTTGATAATTGTACGAATTTCTCCACATCTGAAGAAAAATGGACAGTTTCCAAGACTTTTTGGGCCTGCTCATTTATGTATGACCTTTCTTCTCTCGCTCTCTCACTCCATACCTGCATATGCTTATGAAATTGCGGGTTGCTGCCTTTCATAAAAGGCAAAAGATGCTGCCTGATCGCATTCCGGGTGTATTCGGTATCCTCATTGGATGGATCCATCCTCACCTTTAAAGCATGATCTTGCAGGTAAGAGGCGATTTCATTTTTAGAGACCATAAGGAATGGACGAATAATCTTTCCGCAAGCAAAACGTCTTGTGGCGGGCATCCCCTGAACCGCTTCCGGGCGTGCACTACGCATAAGCTGCATTAAAATTGTTTCCGCCTGGTCGTCACCATGATGCCCCATAACAAGAGCATCCGCTTCATAGGCATACATCATCTCTTCAAAAAAAGCATACCTCAACTCCCTGGCCGCTTCCTGTGTGCCTGTTCCCTTATCTTTCTTATACGAAAGAACATCCACAGAAGTTCCGACAAATTCGACTCCCCATTCTTCGCACATGTTTTCAACAAAACGAAGATCTGCTTGAGATTCCTCTCCTCTTAATTGATGATCGACAGAAAGGGCGATCAAACGAAGGGACAGCTTTTCTTTCATGGTACACAGAAAGTGCAAAAGTGCGACAGAATCCGGCCCACCGGACACAGCAACCAACAGCGTCTGTTTCGGCTGGATCATTTGGTGTTTCGAGATAAAGGTATGAACAGCATGATCCATCAGGTGTTTTCCCCCTGTCTCTGTCTGTATATCTCTACCTATCGTATCACTATTCGTAAGTACATCAAAAGATAAGCATCCATTTCCCCATTATTTTTGTAAAGGAAACGATCCCTTCTCTGTTACCCCCCTCATAAGGAGGACGGATTAGAAAAAGAAACTCACAATCGATACCACGAAAAACACGCCGGAACCCACCGTTAACGCAGCAAGTTCACCATTCTCGACCCTTTTGTTATGCCCCCGCCTCTGACGGGTTGAATCAGGAGGGCTTTTACGTTTCATCAGCACACCGGAAAGGTGGTCTTTCATTTGTGTCGCATTTCGTATATTCCCTTTCCAACATTGTTGAATCACCCGTTTATAGGGTTTCAGGACAGATGAGGAAGCCAGCTTATTTTCCAATGTTTTTTGAGGATGATTCCCTTTTTCAAACCTCTTCGGGTGCCCCATTTCCAACATGATCATCGTGACGGCAAATAAATCATACGTCGGCTCTGCTTTACGGGAGCCCATGTTCCAATAGCCGCGATCATAAAATTCCGTGTATTCTTTAATAGCACGCCCTGTAGCCGTTACTCCACCCACATCGATCCAGCGGACTTTTGAACCGGATACCAACAAGTTATCCGTCTTCAAGTCACCAAATACAAACCCCGCGTTGTGAAGGTTCTCAAGGTCCGTGAGTAATTGGATAGCCAGAATGGCAATCCAGTCCTTCGTCTTTCCTTTCAAAAATTCTGTCACAGGTTTTCCTTCTACATATTCCATGACATAAAAAGGGTATGTGCGCCCTGACCGATCCACCCAATCGTCAACATCAACAAAAGAAGGCCCAAGTTTCACCCCTTGGACCTTACTGAATTTTTTGAGCATATTCACTTCCAACATCATCCGTGAACTATCTTCCCCGAGTTTGAGGGCATACGTATCCCCTTGATGGGAACGGCATAAAAAAACAGTTCCGCAGGCTCCAGCACCTACTTTTTTGATGATGGTATAAGTACGACCGCTCCATTTACCGGTTACTCGACCTCCAGGGGGTAAGTCAAAAACCTGTTTCTTCATATGGATCTTCCTCATTTCTCAACCGCTCATCGAGAGGTTTCCCTGCAAACGCATAAAGCGCCTCTTTCAAGGCAGGTCCCGTCGGCGTGTATCCTCCACTATTCAACTTGGAGAAGATCCCATGTATTTCTCCCAATTCCGGTGTCCACCCCACCATTTTCGTAATGGTTTTTTTCGGATCCGGGAATGCAAAAACACTGAATTGGTTTGAACCTGATCGCGCATTTAAGCTAAGAGACAAATCGAAAAGAGCATCCTTCACGGTCGGCAGTTTATGGTGCATGCTTGCACTTGTATCCACCAGCACAAGGACTTCAAGATCGCAGCTCTCTCCGAGTTCATCTACCACTTCCACCACTTCTCCCCGCTGCTCCGGGGGAAGTTCTTCAATGGTTTGTTTTTTGCCGAGAATCTCTTGTAATTCTTTATTAACGACCCCTTGAATCGTTTGGGTCATGGCTTGTCTAGTCACCATTTGCACGGTTTGGGACAAACTTTTCTGATATACAATTTGACTGACGCCTCCACCTGCTTCGGCAATCGCTTCTACTTCTTCAAGCCCTTGTGGCCTGCCACTTTGCCGGTCGTCAAGAACGCCAATCACATTGACCGTTATCCCCTGATTCCTCGCGAGCGCTGCGACGACGACAGGGTCTTCTCCATGGTTCGAGCATCCATCTGTCAATAAAAGAATCTGCTTTAATCGGCCTGGTTTCATGTGCATATCCCTCCTGATTCGTTGCTTCCATCATCGCCGAAAAGGAGGAATTCTATACTTTACTCAGGCCTCTTTTTTCACCGAAGGAATCGATGTCCACTCCGGCAAATAACGATCAATCCGCGCTACGATAATCGTCATATCATCTACGATCGATCCAGATTGTGTACGTATCACCTCTTCTAGTAAAAGATCAGCCATTGCTTGCGGATCTTCATCGGATATTTCCCTGATTTTACGTTTGAGCCACATGTCCACATTCCCGATTTGCTTTGGCCCGTCCAGAATACCGTCACTCATCATAATCAGGAAATCTCCTGCTTTTAATTGTTCACTCCTCATATCCACGTCGACATCCGGGATGATTCCCATCGGCAGGTTTCCGGCCTCGACGGTGAAAATTTTATCTCCTCGTTTTATATAGCTCGGCGTGCTGCCGACCTTAATGAACTTGGACGTCGCCTGGTGCAGGTCAATCACCGCTAAGTCCAACGTTGAAAAAATTTCATCATTTGTCCGTAAAGACAATATGGAATTGATCGACTGAATGGCTACAGATTCCTGGATACCTGATTGTAGAATCTGTTTCAACAGCCTCAGCGTTTCCATACTTTCCTCATGAGCACGTTCCCCGTTACCCATTCCATCACTGATTGCTAATGCATATTTCCCCCTTCCAAGCTCCATCATTGTAAAGCTGTCCCCTGAAACGAACCCTCCCCCCTTAGCGGCATGCGCCACTCCTGATTCAATCGAATAATGTTTCGCTGATCCAAATGACAAATAACACCTTCCATTTGGATATGGAGAGATTTCTTCCATCGTGACAACAATGGTTTCTCCCAGAATATCCGAAAGGACAGGTGCAATGATTTTCGCTCCTTCCCCTCTATAATTATCAATCTCTACAATTAATTCGAGATCCATATTTCCTGCATCCAAGGAATAGATTTCTAATTTTTGAATGACCATCCCCATCCGTTCAAGCGCATGGTAGATCACCTGTTCTTTATGTTCATGATGCTCCCGCTCTTTTACAATTTCTTTTGCAAAATTATTCATAACATCAGAGACGCCCTGAAGCTGCTCAGCTACAAACTTACGGCTTTCGTGCACCTGGCGCTTCAATTCTTTATTCGCATGATAAAAAGATAGCTCATGATTCATTGTGTCAATCAACTTTTGCGGTTTCACACAATGCTGATCGACATTCTTTCGCATGACACGGCTCGGTTCTCCTCTTTCATCCAACTCATGCATAAGATCGGTCATTAAGTTATGGGTGTCGTCGAATTGATTGACCCAACATTTTTCTTTCTTAAAACATGATTGGCAGGTTTTTTCCGTGACATGACTTAAAAAATAGTCTACTTCCTCTGCTTCCCCGCTATCCTCCTTCGGTGACTCTAAATGAGTAAAACTTTTCGATAAAGCCTGAAAAACGTCCGAAAACTTCCCGACCCTGACAGCCGTGACGTCTCGCACTTTTTGTAAGTATTTTTGCTGTTCCGAATGATGTTCATCCGTCCCCGGAACGTACCTGGATAATTGCTTGACCCAGGAATTTGGAGTCAACATAAATAAAGCCACTGCCCAGGCCGAAGCCCATAACGAAGATGGAAGATCAGCCCCGCTGCTCACGTAGAAACCGATCAGTAAAGTACCGACAATGAGCCCAGCGCTCACTCCGGCTTTTTTCCCTTCTTTTAGCAACCCCCCTAATAAGCCTGAAAAAGCGAGCAGGCTCATTTGATAAATGTGATCCATATTGGATAAGCTTAAAACCAGCCCGGTTACAACACCGACGGTTGATCCAATGGCTGCCCCGGCAATATAAGCCATCAAAATAACTAAATAGCGAGCAAAAATGTCGACGACGGCAACGCCCTGTACCTGCCAGCCGATCATTCCAGTTAATACAGAAGCTAATAATATGATTAAACAAACAATCTCTTCATTTGTTAATGACGGTTGATATCTTTGTGGTGTTAAAAGCGGGATGCTTTGCATAAAGATGAGTACAAGGATAAAAGCCAGTACTCCTTCTGCCACCATCAAAGTAAGTTCGTAGAGCTGCCAACGATCCAGTAAAGCGAGACTCACTGTTCTCGGAATCAAGCTTGCCATCAACGCAATCATCGGCAGCCATTTCTGGGGGTGACTTGTTTTGCGCAATGCCAGACTTAAGAGCAAAAAAGTCATCGACACCCCTGCAATAAAACCCGCGTGACCGTAGCTGTATGTAGATGCCCCGGCGGCCATCATGATTGTGACGGGTATGACAAGCGGACGCTTTAACCACCAGATCACCGCTAAAAAAGCTACGCCAAAAGGGGCCATGGACGAAAGAATGATAGCTCGTCCTAACAATAAAGCCAGCACCATGTGGAAGACTCCTTTGTTCGCCATAAAAGAAAACGTACCGAATGAAGCCTTTTGTAACCCTCTCACGATCCCGGATCCCCGGACGGCTGATTGACGACTTTCTCGTTTTGATACAGTACCTAACATTTTCATCACTCCTTCTTTGTGAAACCTATTAAACCACACCCAGAACAAGCATTTTGTCAAAACAACAGGAGAGCAGAAACAAAAACTTCGATGGTTTTCACAGGAAGAAAGGTCGTTTCTACAAAATCTCCCCACCACCATCCCTCTCCCTTCCAAAAATCTTCCTCATTCCCTAGCGAAATAGACAGAGTTATCTGATATTTTTATTTCTTGTTGACAGTTTATTTATCATGGTGTAATATATTTTTTGTGCTTCCGAGAGAGCATTCAACTAAATGGCGGTGTAGCTCAGCTGGCTAGAGCGTACGGTTCATACCCGTGAGGTCGGGGGTTCGATCCCCTCCGCCGCTACCATTATTTTTTAAGATACATATTGGCCCGTTGGTCAAGTGGTTAAGACACCGCCCTTTCACGGCGGTAACACGGGTTCGAATCCCGTACGGGTCATCAGAAACATTCTTGTCCTAAAAAAGTCGCGTCTCTATATAGAGACGCGACTTTTTTCTTCATTTATTCTTATTAAACAATATGGCAGGTTTCTTGAAGACTCAGTTTCGAGACTTATGCTGAGTGGATGGGGGCTGCGGGGAATAACTCGCTTTCCGCGGGAGCGCGGTGAGCCTCCTCGGACTGCGTCCTGTGGGGTCTCACCAAGCACTTTTTTCCTCGTAGATATCCGGTTTCGGCGCCTAGCGGCTAGTGAGACTTCCCTCGCTTCTGTACGATAAGTCAACATCGAATCACTCCGTTCTCCGTGTTTCCTTTATCTCCGCCAGCTCAGTCCAGTCCATACGCCGCTGATCGAGGCGCCTGCACACTTAAGTTAGGAGTCTCGCCATTCCCCTCCGCCC
>NZ_JAYLVQ010000015.1:0-5184 GCF_035818575.1 Halobacillus sp. HZG1 | reverse complement strand
TTCGATAATGATCCTTGGTAAAGGGGCGAAGGGGAATGGCGAGACTCCTGCGGGAAAAAAGTGCTTGGTGAGACCCCACAGGACGCAGTCCGAGGAGGCTCACCGCGCTCCCGCGGAAAGCGAGCTATTCCCCGCAGCCCCCATCCACTCAGCATAAGTCTCGAAACTGAGTCTTCAAGAAACCTGCCATTTAGTTGAATATTTACTTCTTCTTATAAGGAGAAGCATAAAAAAAGCACTCGTTTGAGAGTGCTTTTTTTGTCTTAACTGCTGTAGTCGTATTGATTTTGAATCTTACCTTCTTTGGTATGGATAACCGCTGAAGTCCCTTTGTTTTGAGCGATTTCTTTTGCTCGGTCAATCGCATCCTGTTTGTTTTCGTACACCTTCGTCGGTTGTTCCGCACCTTCTGCTTTTACAGCCCAACCTTCTTCATGAGAAACTACATGTTCTGCTTGATTTCTGCTTTCAGCCACTTTGAATTCCTCCTTGATAATGATTATATAGGCTATATATCCGGTCACGAAAAGGTATAAACCTAATTTTCTCCATTCATTTACATTTTTTCCTGTATACTTCCATCCTTCTTGTGGATGACTACCTGTGTACCTTTATTTTCAGCAATCTCTTTCGCTCGGTCAATGGCTTCCTGCTTTTTATCAAAGACATCGGATGCCTGCTTCGCATCTTCCGCTTTTACCGCCCATCCTTCTTCATGAGCGACTACATGCTGACCCTTCTCCAAGAGTTCCGGGCGACTCTCGCCCTGCCTTCCATCCTCGTCCCTTGTTTTCAGGTTTTTATCGCTCATTTGCTTCATCCGATTCACTTCTTTTTCATCGGCATTTTCATACCATTCTTTTGCTTGCTCTGTAGCTATAGGGATGGCCTGTCCCTCTTTATACCCTTCATCAATCATAGCGTTCGCTATATCAATTGCTTTTTTTCTAATTGGTGTATCCAGGTTTTTAAAAGAGCTTGGATAATCATCTGTATCCCATGGCATTTCAGTCGTCCTCCTCATTGGTTTATTAACATGGTTATTCCCTTCATTAACACCGTTTTAAACGAATCGGGGACCTTCGTCGAATTGAAACAGGAGAAAAAATAAGATACGATATTAACGTCGATAAGTTAGAAAAAATGACATACTTTGATATTTTCTTACCAAAATTAGACGGTTCGTTCACAAAAAGCCATGGACATCCATTCGCTATGGTTGTTGGGCACATTACTTTTTAAGTGCATAGGAGGTATTTTCTTGAATATAAGTATCCATCCTCTAGGAGATCAGGCACTTCTTATTGATTTTGGAGAAGCTATCAATGAGGAGACAAATCAACAGGTACGTCAGGCTGCCGCACATCTAGAAAAGCAAAAGCCCGACTGGATGATTGAATACATTCCGGCTTTTTCTACTCTCACCATTCTTTATAACCCCTACTACATAGCTAAACAACTGCGTTCACAAGAGCTGCTCCCTTATGAATGGGCACGTACGAAGGTTTTAGATTTATTATCTCAAACGTCTTCCCATCATTCTGAGGGGAGAACCATAGAAATACCGGTGTGTTACGGAGGAGAATGGGGACCAGATCTCTCTTTTGTCGCGTCACACAACAGTATGAGCGAAGAAGAAGTCATAGACGCCCACATGAAGGGAGATTACCTTGTGTATATGATAGGATTCGCTCCTGGTTTCCCTTATATCGGAGGGATGGATAAAAAAATTGCTGCTCCCCGTCGTGACGATCCAAGGCTTTCGATTCCTTCCGGCTCTGTAGGCATTGCAGGAGAGCAAACCGGGGTTTATCCTATTGAAACTCCCGGGGGATGGCAGCTGATCGGCCGAACCCCACTCAAACTTTTTGAACCGGATAGGGAATCCCCTTCACTCCTCCAGGCCGGAGACCGCATTCACTTCAAACGGATAAGTGAAGCAGAATATTCACGACTAAAGGAGGAGGATCAATGATATCGGTATTAAAATCAGGACTGATGACCACCATTCAAGATTTAGGAAGATACGGCTATCAAAAGGATGGCGTCATCGTGAGTGGAGCCATGGATCACCAGGCCCACCGAATTGCAAACCTCCTAGTCGGAAATTCTGACGAGGCAGCGACCATGGAGATTACACTCATGGGGCCTGTTCTTGAATTCCAACAAGATGCTTTCATTGCTATTTGCGGAGGAAACCTTACGCCTATGATTGATGGTGACAGTGTTTCCACTTGGAAACCTTTGTACATAAAAAAAGGAAGCGAGCTCCGCTTCGGTCAACCAAAAAAAGGCTTCAGATGCTATCTATCCATTTCCGGCGGATTCCAAGTGGAGAAGGTCATGGGGAGCTCCTCGACATATCTGCGTGCAAACATGGGAGGTTTCGACGGACGGATATTAGAAAAAGGAGACCAACTTCGTTTTGGTGTGCCTGGTTCTCAACCTCAATATTCGAATGAGCAACTCAAACCTGCGGACAAAGCTACATCTTTTAAAGAGGCTTCGTGGTTCGTCGGTCCTGAGTTCACTAATTATACGAAGAATGACCAGCCGATCCGAGTCATGCAAGGCCGTGAATTTGATTTATTCACAGAACAGAGCAAAGAACATTTTTTCAAAGATGCATTTAAAATTGATTCGAAATCAGATCGCATGGGCTACCGTTTAAACGGTGCAGCCTTGAGTCTTAAAAATAAGAAAGATATCATCTCAGAAGCTGTTACGTTCGGGACCATTCAAGTGCCCCCAGATGGAAATCCGATTTTACTACTAGCGGATCACCAAACCACTGGTGGTTATCCAAAAATCGGACAAGTAGCTTCGGTCGATTTACCAAGAATCGCACAAATGCGACCGGGAGAAAAGATCAACTTCACACCAATTACTCACGAGGAAGCTCAACGCCTCCTTTTAGAAAAAGAAAACCATTTCAAACAGCTGCAAAGAGGGATTGCCACGAAATTTCGTTAAGGAGGAGATACCATGCATACCGTCGACTTAAATTGTGATATGGGAGAAAGCTTTGGTCGCTACACCATCGGCCGCGACGAAGAAATCATGAAATATGTAACATCCGCGAATATCGCTTGCGGATACCACGCCGGGGATCCAACCATTATGAAAAAAACGGTTCAGATGGCGTTGGCGCATGATGTCGGAATCGGTGCCCACCCAGGCTTGCCGGATCTAGCAGGATTCGGACGACGCCCAATGGATATTTCTGAAGAAGAAGCTTATGATATGGTTGTCTATCAAATCGGTGCCCTGAAAGGGTTTGTGGATACAGAAGGGGGACGCTTACAACACGTTAAACCTCACGGTGCTCTGTTTAACATGGCTGCAAAGAATCAACAGTTAGCACAAGCTATAGCCAAAGCCGTTTATGATGTGGACCCAGAACTAATACTCTTCGGGCTTGCTGGAAGTGAACTCGTAAAAGCTGGACATGAGCAAGGACTTAAAACAGCCAGTGAAGTATTCTCCGATCGCACCTATCAATCAGATGGATCTCTGACTTCACGAAGAGATCCAAACGCACTCATTACTGATCACGAGCAAGCCGTCGAACAAGTCATCCGCATGATAAAAGACAACAAAGTCCGGACAGTTCAGGACACGGATATCGCTATTGATGTACAAACCATTTGTATTCATGGTGATGGTGCAAGCGCTATTGATTTCGCCAATTATATTACTAAAGCATTGAAAGAATCAGAGATCACCCTTCAATCCATCGGACAATTTATCACAAAATAAGAATACACAGGAATCATACAACACAATAAACCCTAGCAAAGGAGCTACCCCATGAAGGAACAATCGACAAGAAGTCTCCTGTTAGGAGCCGCTTTCCTGATGGCAACATCCGCCATCGGTCCTGGCTTTCTGACACAAACGACTCACTTCACTCAACAACTTGCAGCAAGTTTTGGATTTGTCATCTTAATCTCCATAATTATAGATATCGGAGCTCAACTGAATATATGGCGAATCATTGCGGTGTCGGAAAAACCAGCTCAGGATATCGCTAACAGTCTCCTCCCTGGTCTCGGAGTATTTTTATCAGTACTCATAGTCGCGGGTGGTTTAGCCTTTAATATTGGAAATATCGCAGGCGCCGGCCTTGGTACCAATGTCCTCTTCGGAATTTCACCTGAAATGGGAGCATTATTCAGCGGGATCGTCGCCGTTGCCGTCTTCCTCGTACGGGAAGCCGGTAAAGTCATGGACCGATTCGCACAGATTGCAGGATTTGTCATGATTGCCTTAACCATATTCGTCATGTTCTCTGCCCAGCCACCTGTCGGAGAAGCCGTCGCGAAAACATTCGTCCCAGATACGATTGATTTCCTGGCTATCATCACCCTCGTCGGTGGTACCGTCGGAGGATACATTACTTTCGCAGGTGGACACCGTCTTCTAGATGCAGGGATAAAAGGAAAAGAAGCTCTCCCACAAGTCACAAAAAGTTCTGTGTCTGCGATTGGAATTGCCTCTGTCATGCGAATCTTCCTTTTCCTTGCTTCCTTGGGTGTTGTGGCCTCAGGTTTCACACTCAACCCTGATAACCCACCTGCTTCGGTCTTCCAGGCAGCTGCCGGAAATGTCGGGTACAAAATCTTTGGTGTCATTATGTGGGCCGCTGCAGTAACTTCTGTAGTAGGAGCTGCTTATACATCCGTTTCATTTATTCGTACTTTCAATAAAACAATCAACAAGCACCACAAATGGTTCATAGTCGCGTTTATCGTCATCTCAACGACCGTCTTCGTTTCAGTTGGTGAACCTGTCAAAGTGCTGATTCTTGTTGGCTCGTTAAATGGTTTAATCCTCCCGATTGCGCTGGGTGTCATGCTGATAGCCGCGTATAAACAAAAAATTGTCGGGGATTACAAACACCCGCTATGGTTGACCATATTCGGAGTATTGATTGTCATCGCCATGTCCTACATGGGCGGCATGTCACTCATCCAAGGCATTCCAAGACTATTCGGTTAACCCCCCAAAGAGCTCAGGCCACCTGAGCTCTTTTTTTATCAGTAAAGCTCCCTTTTCTTGAAGACTCAGTTTCGAGATGATTGTAAGGTTCTAGGGGCTCCGGGAAAAGGTTCGCTTTCCATGGGGCGGGCGGTGAGCCTCCTCAGGCTACGCCTTCCGGGGTCTCACCTGTCCCACACGTCC
>NZ_JAYLVQ010000014.1:0-21347 GCF_035818575.1 Halobacillus sp. HZG1 | reverse complement strand
GGGGGAGTGGCGAGCTTCCTCGGGCTACGCCCTGCGGGATCTCGCCGATCTCCTTTCTCCCACGGGAGTCTCGCAGCTTCCCAACCACCCCATCAGATGAAGGGGCTAACGAACCCCTTTCCCAAGTAGGATGATATCTCGCTACCTCGATTATTGTAACCAAAAAACGCTCTGTATCAAGCTTTCAGGGTTCAAGTGTCTCTGCATGGGAGTTTATAATGATATTCCATCAAACTGAATAGCTGATGATTCGGGAAGTGGTTTCGAGATACTTCTATGTCAAAGGGGCGGAGGGGAATGGCGAGACTCCTGCGGGAAAAAAGTGCTTGGTGAGACCCCACAGGACGCAGTCCGAGGAGGCTCACCAAGCTCCCGCGGAAAGCGAGCTATTCCCCGCAGCCCCCGTCACTCAACAAAAGTCTCGAAACTGAGTCTTCAAGAAAAGGGAGCTTATGTGAAAATAGAACTTAACAAAATTTAATAAAGCGGAAGAACTTATTAAAGATTGTTGATCTGCTGCTTCTTTAAGAGGTTCATATCTAATCCTTTTATTAAAATCAGATAATTTAGATAACTTTGTGTGATTTAAAAGAGGAATAAGGGGTATGAGAATAGAAAGAACTTATAAAATAATCTTTGTGCAGGAGTTGATTGGATGCTCACGTCAGTTTATCCCCCCGAAGGTGCATATCAAGAGAGGTTCTATTTGATTGATCAATTGCGGGATTTAGGTTACACGGAGGATGCCTTTGGAAAAAGGACGATGGAGATGACTTTGCCTGAGTTGCAGCAGATTTTCATCAACTTGGAATATCAAAGAGAGAGTGCGGTGGAAAATTAAAACCCAGCCATTCCATAATGGGCGTTACATAAAAAAAGAAGCGAACCGGCCATCGATCATTGGCGAATCGCTTCTTTTTTTATTTTGTTTCATCGTTATCGTTGAAAATCATGGATATCCTACTTATGCTTACTATGCAGGCCGGTGTGCGGCGATGAAATACATGATGAAACCGGCCTACAAAAAAGAGTATGCTCATTATATTGATATAATAAACATTTGTGTACATAAAAAAAGCCAGAGCGTAGACGCTCTGGTTTTGAAAGAGGGAGACATTCTACAGGTAGAGGTTGTAGAGAATATGTCTCGACGTCTATTATAACCAAACCTATATTGAGAAAACAATTTTTCTCCCGAATTCTTTCAATTGCAAAGATAACGAACAATGAACCAGAAGGTGGTGATGACCTCTGGTTCTTTTTTATACACACCTGATCAGCGGAAAGGTGTTTGGATACCATCCGCTTTTGTGTGAACCACTTATAACGGGTAAAGGTGGTTCACACGAAAAGGTTTTTTAGTTGTAGAAAGATGCTCCTACGATAATCAAAAGGATGAACAATACAACGATCAATACGAAAGTGCTTCCGTATCCACCGCCGTAACCGCCGCCGTATCCGCCGCAGCCACCATACCAGCCCATATCTTTCACCACCTTTTTTAATCCTATACGACACAGTATGAGGGGACAGGCTTCGAAGGCAGGGCGGATGTCTACTTTTATTAATTTGAGACATTCTTTGACAGAAAGTGTTTTATAAAAAGAAGATGAATGGCCCCTTTGACACCCTGCTGATGATTGGAAATTTTTCACTGGATTTCGCCTCATTTGAGATAAAAAAGAAAAAAAGAAAAGAGAAAAAGACACGTGATGCCAAGCCTCCCAACGGTGTAAGCGCTTCACCTATTCATTGAATCTTTAGAGTGTTCAGAAAATTTGAAGAAAACCTGTTGACCTTCCCTCGAAATGGGTTTAAAGTAGTCCTCAATCAACCACATCGATTACTTCAATCGTCAGGTTGATTCATGTGAAAGACCTGAGATTGGGACCCTGAAAATGTAAGATCACCACTTACCAGAAGGGTCCACATTTTCTTTATCATTCTTTAGTCATTTCAAACATTAAACTATAAAAGAAAGGAGTGCTGAAAATGAGCAGCCAATGGATTTATATGAGCGGCGAATACGTGAAGAAAGAAGAAGCCGTCGTTTCCGTTTATGATCACGGTTTCTTATATGGAGATGGGGTGTTCGAAGGAATTCGCGTATACGAAGGCAACATCTTCAAGCTTGATGAACATTTGAACCGTCTCTATGATTCAGCGAAGTCGATCATGCTCGAGATTCCACAAAGCAAGGAGGAACTCGAAGAGATTATTGCTGAAACCGTCCGCCGCAACCAGTTGGAAACCGCATATATCCGTGTCGTCGTTTCCAGAGGCGCCGGCAATCTGGGTCTGGACCCTTCCAGCTGTGCAAATCCACGCTTGGTTGTCATTGCTGAAGCACTCGCTTTGTTTCCGAAAGAATTATATGAACGCGGGGTCCGGCTAGCTTCTGTATCAAGCAGAAGAAATCGCCCGGACGTGTTACCGCCCCAAGTGAAATCGTTGAATTACTTAAACAACATCCTTGTAAAAATGGAAGCCAATCAGGCTGGGGTTGATGAAGCGCTTATGCTCAATGACCAAGGTTATGTGACCGAGGGTTCTGCTGACAACATCTTCATCGTGAAGAATGGAACGATTTTGACACCCCCGACTTATCTAGGTGCTTTGGAAGGGATCACGAGAAACGCCATCATCGATTTAGCTGAAGAAAAAGGTTACAAAGTCAAAGAGCAGCCGTTTACGAGACACGATGTCTACGTCGCCGATGAAGTATTTTTGACAGGCACAGCTGCAGAAGTGATCGCTGTCGTAGAAGTCGACCAGCGAAAAGTTGGAGATGGGAAGCCAGGTGTTGTCACAAACCACTTGCTTTCAGAATTCAGAAAAGTAACAACTACAGATGGATACAAAGTGTACAGCAAAGATCAAGCGAACGTTAGTTAGTAGAGGAACGCCGAGCAGAGTTGAGGCATTTGAAAAATAAATCACACGAACACGATGAAAGGAATAAAGGAATAAGTGCATGTATTCCCAGAGAGCCGGGGTTGCTGGAAGCCCGGAAATACATCTTATTCTGACATCATCCTTGAGTGTCCACGCCGAACGTTCATCCAGTAGGCGGGACCAGGTGTCTCACCGCACCTGTTATCAAAAGGGGTTCATATTGAATCCCATGAGGTGGAGCTTAATACAAATAGCTTCACGAATGAGGGTGGTACCGTGGAAGTAAAGAGAGACCTTTTCACCCCTCATATTCTTACGACACTGTTGTTGTGTTGCGGGAATCTGAGGAGGAAGAAGGTCTCTTTTTTGTTCGAAAGGCGAAAGGTTTGAATCGGAAAGGCACCAGTGGTCATTTCCGATTTTCATAAAAAGATAGGGTCAATACAGGAGGGATGAAAAAATGAAGGCACAGGCAAGTGCGGAACAGCAGACCGCGACGAAGACAGGAGCCGATTTACTCGTGGAAGCTTTAATCGGTCAAGGTGTCGAAACGTTATTCGGATATCCAGGTGGCGCAGTTTTACCAATCTATGATGCCATCTACCGGGCGGAAGGAAGCTTTGATCATATTCTGCCAAGACATGAACAAGGAGCGATTCATGCAGCAGAGGGATATGCCCGGGTATCCGGAAAAGCAGGAGTTGTGATCGGGACGTCCGGCCCAGGAGCGACAAACCTAGTTACTGGGATTGCAGATGCGATGATGGACTCCATTCCACTCGTTATTTTTACCGGTCAGGTAGCGAAAGGTGTCATCGGAACCGATGCATTCCAAGAATCAGACATCATGGGAATTACGACTCCAATTACCAAACATAATTATCAAGTTCAGGAGATTGAGGACCTGCCAAGAATTGTGAATGAAGCTTTTCATATCGCGACGACTGGAAGACCAGGGCCAGTCGTTGTGGATATACCGAAAGACATCAGTTCAACGGTTTATGCAAAGGAAGTAAAGCGTGACTTTCATTTGCCGGGCTACCAGCCGACCGTCAAGCCGAATCCTCTTCAGATCAGCAAATTGCACGACGCCCTGGTCGAAGCAAAAAAACCAGTGGTCCTTGCAGGGTCTGGTGTTATTCATGCCGGCGCTTCAGAAGAGTTGAAAACCTTTGTTCAAAACTATCAACTGCCTGTTACGACTACGCTACTCGGACTTGGAAGTTACCCGGGTTCCTGTGATTTGTCCCTTGGAATGGCTGGGATGCACGGAACTTATTCCGCAAACACCGCTCTATACGAATGCGATCTGCTGATCAATATTGGCTCACGGTTTGACGACAGACTGACAGGTAATCTAAAGCACTTCGCACCGAACGCGATGGTTGCTCATATTGATATTGACCCTGCTGAGATTGGGAAAAACATTCCGACTCACATTCCTATCGTATCGGATGGTAAAGCAGCGTTGGAAGCTTTAAACGCTAAGACTGTGAAAGGGCTGAACCACAAAGGGTGGATGGATGCAATCAGTCAGAACAAAATTGATTATCCACTCTGGCATGATCAGCCGGATGAACTCATCGTTCCTCAATGGCTCATGCAGAAAGTCTATGAATATACCGGGGGAGAGGCGGTTGTTACGACAGATGTCGGGCAGCACCAAATGTGGGCCGCCCAATATTATCAATTTGACCGGCCGAACCGCTGGGTCACCTCAGGCGGACTTGGAACGATGGGCTATGGGTTCCCGGCAGCCATCGGAGCACAGCTGGCCGACATGGATTCCACCTGCGTAGCTGTTGTCGGAGACGGTGGTTTTCAGATGACACTTCAGGAACTGTCGGTTCTGCAGGAACGTCGACTGCCTGTCAAAGTGCTCATTGTCAACAATCAGGCGTTAGGAATGGTAAGACAGTGGCAGGAGAAGTTTTATAGTGAAAGATACTCAGAATCCATCATTGATGTACAGCCGGACTTTGTGAAACTAGCAGAAAGCTATCAAGTCCCAGGCTATAAGATTGAAACCCAGGAACAACTTTTAGAAGTATTGCCTAAAGTACTGGGGGATGACCAACCGGCGGTCATCGATTGCCGTGTCCTTCAAAAAGAGAATGTCTATCCGATGATTGCACCAGGAAAAGGACTACACGAAATGATTGGGGTGAAACGATGAAGCGAATCGTCACAGCAACCGTCCATAATCGAAGCGGCGTGCTGAACCGAGTGACAGGATTACTTGCCAAAAGGCAATTCAACATTGAAAGCATTTCTGTCGGACGTACAGAGACCGAAGGCGTCTCGAAAATGACGTTCGTCGTGGAAGTGGAGGATGACCGCAAGCTCGAGCAGCTGACTAAACAGCTGAACAAGCAAATCGATGTTCTGAAAGTCTCCGACATCACAGACAAAGCGATTGTCGCCCGTGAGCTCGCGATGGTGAAAGTGATCAGCAACCCACAGATCCGCAGCGAAATCCAGGGCATCATCGAACCGTTCCGTGCATCAATCATTGATGTCAGTAAAGAAAGCGTTACGGTTCAGGTGACGGGTAAATCGGATAAGGTCGATGCGCTCATCGATCTGTTAAGGCCTTATGGCATAAAAGAACTTGCCAGAACAGGCTTAACCGCATTCACCCGCGGTCATCAGCCGCAAGTAGCAGAATTCAAATCTTACTCTCTATTAAAATAATTTCCCGAAAGGATGGATGTAAAAATGGCACACGTATATTATCACAACGATATCAAAGACGAGGTACTAAAAAATAAGAAGGTAGCTGTTGTAGGTTACGGATCTCAAGGTCATGCCCACGCACAAAACTTGAAGGAAAGCGGACATAACGTTGTTGTTGGTCTTCGTAAAGGTAAGTCCTGGGATAAAGCAGAACAGGACGGACTTGAAGTGAAAAGTGTGGCCGATGCTGTAGCGGAATCTGACGTGGTCATGGTTCTTCTGCCGGATGAATATCAGCCGAGAGTCTATGAAGAGTCCATTAAACCGAATTTGAAGTCCGGAGCAGCACTCGCTTTCGCTCACGGATTCAATGTCCACTTCAACCAGGTTGTTCCTCCATCAGATGTTGATGTGTTCCTTGTAGCGCCAAAAGGACCAGGACACCTTGTCCGCCGTACGTTTGAAGAAGGCGCAGGTGTACCGGCACTGATTGGTGTCGAGCAAGACGTCACTGGGGAAGCGAAAGAAATTGCGCTTGCTTATGCGAAAGGAATTGGCGGTGGCCGGGCAGGCGTCCTTGAAACATCCTTCCAGGAAGAAACGGAAACGGATCTATTCGGTGAGCAGGCGGTCCTTTGCGGAGGACTTTCAAGTCTTGTGAAAGCTGGTTTTGAAACGTTGACAGAAGCCGGCTATCAACCGGAAGTAGCCTACTTCGAATGTATGCACGAGCTCAAATTGATCGTTGACCTGATGTACGAAGGCGGACTTGAGGGTATGCGTTATTCCATCTCCGATACAGCCCAGTGGGGTGACTTCGTATCCGGTCCACGTGTCGTTGATGAAAGTACAAAAGCACGCATGAAAGATGTACTGACAGACATCCAGACAGGGAAATTTGCCAAAGGATGGATCTTGGAGAACCAGGTGAACCGTCCAGAGTTCAATGCAATCAATGCGCGCGAAAACAATCATCAAATCGAGAAGGTGGGTAGAGAGCTCCGTGAACTGATGCCGTTTGTCAAGAAGTCCCAATCCAAAGAAAAGGATGTGGTCACACATGGCTCACGTTAATGTTTTCGATACAACCTTGAGAGACGGAGAACAATCCGCTGGTGTCAATTTGGATCGTTTGGAAAAAGTGGAAATTGCCAAACAGCTGGAACGTTTAGGTGTAGATATCATGGAGGCGGGTTTTCCCGCTTCCTCTCAAGCCGATTTTGAAGCGGTCAAAGAGATTGCTGATACCGTCCGTGGTTGCTCGGTAACAGGCTTAGCGAGAGCCAACAAACGTGACATTGACATTGCATGGGAAGCATTAAAAGGCGGAGCGGAGCCAAGATTGCATGTTTTTATCGCTACCTCCCCGATTCACATGACTCACAAACTGAAGAAGACACCCGATGAGGTGGTGGAAAAAGCGGTGGAAATGGTCGCTTATGCGAAAGAGAAGTTTCCACACGTGCAGTTTTCCGCAGAAGATGCGCTCCGATCCGATCAAGATTTTCTCGTCCGAATCATTGAAAAGGTGATCGACGCAGGAGCGAGTGTCATCAACCTGCCGGATACGGTCGGCTTTACCACACCTGACGAAATTGGCCGTCTTTTCCGATATGTAAGAGAAAACGTACCCAACATCGACAAGGCAATCTTGTCGACACACAATCACGATGATTTGGGAATGGCGGTAAGCAATTCCCTTGCTGCGATTGAAAACGGAGCGAGACAAATTGAAGGGACGATTAACGGAATTGGCGAGCGTGCGGGGAACGCAGCACTTGAAGAAATTGCTGTTGCATTGAAAATCCGTCAAGATCGTTTCGACTTTGAAACAGGTCTTGTGCTGAAAGAAATCAAACGTACCAGTGATCTTGTCAGCCGCCTGACAGGGATGCAGGTGCCAGGCAACAAAGCCGTCGTAGGACGAAACGCTTTTGCTCACGAATCCGGGATTCATCAGGACGGCATGTTGAAGGAGTCCACGACTTACGAAATTATCACCCCAGCGATGGTTGGCATCGATTCCAATCGAATGGTGTTAGGAAAACACTCCGGAAGGCATGCGTTCAAACAAAAAGCGGAAGAACTCGGATTTGATCTTAACGAAAACAAGCTGAAGGAAGCTTTTGAATCATTCAAGACACTGACAGGTAAGAAGAAAGAAGTAACGGATGATGATCTATTCGCCATTTTGACAGATACTCAGACGGAAAACGAAGATCAGCCTAAATACGAGTTGAAAGCCTTCCAGGTTCAATATGGCAGCATCAACCGTCCGACCGCGACCGTCCTTTTGACACGACCGGATGGAGAAGAAGTCGAGAAAGCCAATACCGGTGAAGGAAGCGTAGAAGCGATTTACAATACGCTGGATGACTTGATTGATGCAGATGTTCATTTGCAGGACTATCAATTGAGTTCGATTGGTAAAGGACGCGACGCTTTAGCAGAAGTCCACGTTCAACTAACGGTTGATGGAGTCAAAGCGTCCGGCCGGGGATCTGCGCAGGATGTTCTGGAAGCATCGGCTCATGCCTTCTTGAACGCTGTGAACCGCACATTATATAGAAGTAAAATGGTGAATTATCAAAAAGTCCAAGTATAACTAAAGGGGGATGCACATGGAAAAACATATCGTACTTTTGCCAGGAGACGGAATCGGTCCAGAAGTGACAAAAGCAGCAAAGAATGTGTTGCAGTCGGTCGCAGATCGATACCAGCACACTTTTACTTTTGAGAATCATGACATCGGGGGAGTGGCGATCGACAATCATGAAACTCCTCTCCCGGAGGATACAGTCGAAGCTGCAAGAAAAGCAGATGCCATCTTCCTTGGAGCGGTCGGTGGTCCGAAGTGGGATCAGCTTCCTGGTCATATGAGGCCGGAAAAAGGGCTGCTCGGGATTCGTAAACAACTCGGGTTGTTTGCAAATCTCCGTCCTGTCAAAGCGTTTCCGCAGTTGCTCCATGCATCACCCTTGAAACAGGAGGTCGTCGCGGCAAGCGATCTATTGATCGTCCGCGAGCTGACCGGAGGGTTGTACTTTGGTGAACCAAGAGAAAGACGAAACAACGGGAAGTCGGTTGTGGATACACTGGCCTACGATCGACAGGAGATTGAAAGAATCGTGGAGCAGGCTTTCCAAAGTGCCAAAGTGAGGAGAAAGCACCTCACATCTGTCGATAAAGCGAATGTTCTCGAGTCCAGCCGGATGTGGCGGGAAGTTGTGGAGGAGAAAAAAGCGCAGTACCCAGATGTAGAGGTTGAACATATGCTTGTAGATGCCGCTGCAATGAAGTTAGTAACGAATCCCGCTTACTTTGATGTCATTGTGACAGAGAATATGTTCGGAGATATCTTGAGTGACGAAGCCTCTGTATTGACGGGATCGCTCGGCATGCTGCCATCTGCCAGTTTAAATGAAACAGGCGTCGGACTTTACGAACCGGTGCACGGTTCTGCTCCTGATATCGCTGGAGAAAATAAAGCGAATCCTCTCGCCAGTATTCTTTCTATAGCCATGATGCTGAAGCATTCTTTCGGAATGGAAGAGGAAGCAGAACAAGTGGAAGCGGCTGTACAGGAAGTGTTGAATGAGGGATACCACACGGCAGATATTGATCTTGTCGGGGGTACCGTCGTCAGTGGAAGTGAATTGGCTCGACGAGTGGTTGATCAAATCAGCACAAGTGATACCACAGAAAATATCATGCGTTGTTACGTATAAACAGGAAGGGAGCGGAACGGAATGAGTCATCCAAAAACGATCGTAGAAAAAATTTGGGATCAGCATGTCGTCCATGAAGAAGAAGGGAAGCCGAACCTCCTCTACATCGACTTGCATCTGATTCATGAGGTGACCTCTCCCCAGGCGTTTGAAGGATTGCGGATGGCCGGAAGGAAAGTGAGAAGACCGGATCGTACGTATGCGACGATGGATCATAACGTACCGACGGTCCATCGGAATGTCATCAAAGATGAAGTTTCCAAGAAACAGATGGAAACCTTGAAAGCGAACTGCGAAGAATTTGGGGTTCGTCTGGCGGACATCAACCACCCGGACCAGGGAATCGTACACGTCATCGGACCTGAACTTGGGCTTACTCAACCGGGGAAAACGATCGTCTGTGGGGATAGTCATACTTCCACGCATGGCGCGTTTGGTGCACTGGCTTTCGGAATAGGTACGAGTGAGGTGGAGCATGTGCTTGCGACCCAATCCTTATGGCAGGCACCACCGAAAACCCTGCAAGTCAATGTTGATGGGGTGCTTGGAACAGGCGTTACTGCGAAGGACTTAATCCTTGCCATTATCGGGAAGTATGGTGTCCGATTTGGCACAGGTCATGTGATTGAATACACCGGTGAAGCGGTCCGTAATCTTTCAATGGAGGAACGCATGACGGTATGCAATATGTCTATCGAAGCAGGAGCAAGAGCTGGATTGATTAGTCCTGATGCAACGACGGTCGATTACATGCGAGGCAAACGCTATGTACCGGAAGGGGAAGCTTTTGATGAAGCAGCTGAGCAGTGGCTTGCTTTAGCTTCTGATGAAGGTGCCGAATATGACCAGACGCTTACCATTCATGCCGACGAGATTGAACCACAGGTGACATGGGGAACGAATCCTTCCCAATGTGTTCCTGTCGGTGGTCGCGTCCCTGATCCTGATTCCGTGGAAGAGGATCGTGATGGAATCGAACGTGCTATCGAATATATGGGGCTTGAAGCAAACCAGAGCATCGAATCGATTCCTGTCGAGCACGTGTTCATCGGTTCATGCACAAACTCCAGATTAAGCGATTTGCGCAAAGCGGCTGAAATTGTGCGTGGCGGTCGCGTTCATGAAGGTGTGAGAGCTCTTGTCGTTCCTGGTTCCAAATCCGTCAAAGATGCAGCAGAAGCGGAAGGTTTGGATACAATTTTCTTGACCGCAGGATTTGAATGGCGCGATGCCGGCTGCAGCATGTGTCTAGCGATGAATGATGATATCGTCCCACCTGGCGAACGCTGTGCTTCCACTTCCAATCGTAATTTCGAGGGACGCCAGGGAAATGGTGCCCGTACCCATCTGGTCAGTCCGGAAATGGCAGCAGCGGCAGCGTTGGAAGGTCATTTTGTCGATGTCAGAAAATACGCCAGTACGGTAGGAGGGTGAAGAGATGGAACCGATCAAACAACATCGTGGTCTGGTTTACCCTATGGATCGATCGAATGTCGATACCGACCAGATCATTCCGAAGCAATTTTTGAAAAGGATTGAACGCCAGGGGTTCGGCCAGTTCCTCTTCTATAACTGGCGATTTAACGAGGATGGAACACGTCGGGAAGATTTTTCTTTGAATGACCCAAAGTATGATGGTGCTTCTGTTCTTGTCGGCGGTGAAAACTTCGGGTGCGGTTCCTCCAGGGAACACGCACCATGGGCGATTCAGGACTATGGCTTTAAAGTGGTCATCGCCCCGAGTTTCGCCGACATTTTCTACAACAACTGCTTCAAAAACGGAATCCTCCCGATTCAGTTGCCGAAGCCGGTTGTAGATCAGCTGATGGAAAAGGCGACGAAAGAGAAGTATGAAGTGAAGGTCGATTTGGAAGAACAGACCATTGATGACGGTGACCTTGAAGTGTCCTTCGACATCCAGTCCTATCACAAAGAAATGCTTTTGAACGGCTGGGATGAAATTGCTGTCACTTTGACGTATGAAGACAAAATCGACCAGTATGAAAAACAAAACAAAGGAGTGAAGACGTTGGGGATTTCTTAACGCTAGCTAAAGTAATGGATGCACAGGAACAATTGCAGGAGGTGGTGCACCGCACCCCATTGCAAACATCAACAACCTTCAATGAGAAAACCGGGCAGCACGTCTACTTGAAGATGGAGAATCAGCAAAAAACAGGTGCTTTCAAAGTGCGAGGTGCGTCCTATAAGGTTGCCTGTCTAACAGAAGTCGAAGCGTCCCGCGGTGTCATCGCAGCATCTGCCGGAAACCATGCCCAAGGCGTTGCTCTTGCTGCAGCGAAACGGGGCATCCAGGCGCAGATTTTCATGCCGGAAGGAACACCGAGAGCGAAAGTGGAAGCGACGCAAGGGTACGGAGCGAAGGTCGTTCTTATCGGCGAGTCCTTCCAGGAAGCTTACCAGGCCGCTTTGCTTGAACAGGAAAGAACAGGTGCTACCTTTCTCCATCCGTTCGACGATTATGATGTCATGGCAGGACAAGCGACAGTCGCTGTTGAAATGCTGCAGCAGCAGCCGGATCTAAACCGTTTGTTCGTTCCGATCGGGGGAGGCGGGCTGATCGCAGGCATTGCGTTCGCAGCCAAACAGCTGAAGCCGGACATCAAAGTCATTGGTGTCCAGTCCGCAAAAGCTCCGTCCATGTATAATGCTCTGTACAAAAAAGGACCTGAAAAACTGACATCTGTCTCGACGATTGCTGACGGAATTGCCGTGAAGGAAAGAGGTAAACTCACTTACACGTGTATCCAAAAATACGTGGATCAAGTGATTACGGTGGAAGAACATGAAATCGCAAAAGCCATGCTGATGCTGCTCGAACGTGAAAAAACGTTGGTCGAAGGAGCAGGAGCAACTGCGCTTGCTGGTCTTCTTAGTACGTGTGACATGTTCGAACAACAGCAATGCGGAGTTGTCTTGAGTGGAGGGAACATGGATCTATCCCGATTGCCGCTGATCCAGAAGCTAGCCAATCCGAAGAAAGTGGTCATCGCTTAAGATGGCAGCCAGGAAGAGTGTTTGTGCTCTTCCTGGCTTTTTTTTGGCGTAATAGTTAACAAGGATAGGGGTGGGTCATTAAGGAGGTGGGAGGGGTGCCGCCGTCTAATGAGGATTGATCACTGGCTTTTGGGCATTTATCGGTATCATCAATATGAAGCTGGAAACTTATTAGCGACTTTAAAACTTTTATTAGCACCTTTAGGATATTTATTATCAACTTCTGAGTATTCATTTCTCTCCTATATAAAAAATATGGTGCTAGATAGATTAATAAGGAGATTAGTAAAGACGGGTTGATGTTTTTGAAAAAATTTTGACAAGAATAAAAAAGAAAAGGAGAGCCAACACGAGAAGTTGGCTCTCCTTTTCTTTTATTTCAACAAATCAAGCAGCGTTTGATTGAATTTTTCTTTTTCATCATAAACCATTCCATGTCCACTGTTCTCAAAAGGAACGAGTGTACTGTTCGGAATCTTATCATTCAGTATTTCGGAAAATGCATAATCGCAGATTTCATCATGTTTGCCGTGAAGCAAAAGGGTAGGGACTTCGATTTGACTTACTTCTTCCCGCAGGTCTTCATCTCTTAAAGACTCTGCACATGCGAGAGTAGCGTGTGCAGATGCCTCAAGACCAAGACTATGGAACCATTCTCCGAAAGGCTGCGAGATATCAGAATGGTAGAAACCTTCGCCGAAGTCTTTCAATGCAGCTGGCCGGTCGTTTTGCAGTGCTTCAATTAAACCGTCCACTTCATCTTTCTTCATGCCGTAGGAATAGCCTTCTCTTTGAGTGAAGCTCGGAGCAGCAGGGCCTGCAAGAATCAACTGTGCCAATTCTTTGTTTGCGAATTTAGTAGCATAGCGTATGGCAATCGGGCCGCCCATAGAAAAGCCGGTTAAATAGAAGTTTTCCAGTTGCAGGTACTCTACAACGGTTTTTACATCGTGGGCAAGTGTATCGTAATCATAACCAAAAGCAGGCTTATCTGATTTACCAAAGCCCCTAAGGTCGATGCCGATGAAACGGTAGCCTTTTTGTGGTAGTTCGTTCATCTGATATTCGAACATTTGATGGTTTAGTGGCCAGCCGTGGAGGAATACGATCGGCTGGCCTTCTCCGATATCTTCTACAAATAAGTCGATGTGTCGATCATGATCTACTTCGATATAGAGTGACATTTGTATAAAAACTCCTTTTTTTATGTTACGAAGAATATTCCCCGTTTCCTTCATTTAAAACAGCACAATGAGAGGTCATCAAAAATTTAGATAAGTACCATCAACATTATTCGATATCTGCTTTTATTATGGAATGATACAATAGATAAGCTATAAAAATAGATGAGGTGAAACGATGAATAATTTTTTACAATATAACCCTACCAAACTTTACTTCGGCGAGGGACAACTTAATCAAATTTCTAATGAGATAGGTCCAAAAGCAAAAGTTCTTGTTGTTTATGGTGGTGGCAGTATTAAGCGGAATGGTGTGTACGATGAAGTGATGAAACAGATGGAAAAGCTTGAGGCTGTTGTTTATGAACTATCGGGCGTTGAGCCGAATCCACGACTGACAACAGTGCGAAAAGGTGTCGATATCTGTAAAAACGAAGGCATCGACTTTTTGCTTGCTGTTGGTGGTGGAAGCGTCATCGATTGTACAAAAGCTATTGCTGCAGGGGCAGTAAGTGACATGGATGCATGGAAGTTAATCACACAGGAGGCTCCTATTAAAAAAGCTCTGCCGATTGGTACGGTTTTGACCCTTGCAGCTACAGGGTCTGAAATGAATGCTGTTTCTGTCATTACGAACTGGGAAACGAAAGACAAACTCGGATGGGGGTCCCCTCATGTGTACCCGACGTTTTCAATCCTTGATCCGACATACACCTTCTCTGTACCTGAAAACCAGACCGTTTACGGAATTGTCGACAGCATGTCCCATGCTTTGGAGCACTACTTCCATCGGACTGAAAACACACCAATGATTGATGGTTTCATTGAGTCTCTTTTGCGAACGGCAATCCAAACCGGTCCGAAGTTGATCGCTGACCTTCATTCCTATGAACACCGTGAAACGATGATGTACTTGAGTACAACTGCATTTAATGGAACTTTGATGAATGGCACAGATGGTGGGGATTGGGCTACACATCGTATCGAACACGCTGTATCCGCCATTTATGATATTCCTCATGGCGGAGGGCTTGCCATTCTGTTCCCGAACTGGCTTGAGCATGTATTGGAAGATGATCCAAGCCGAGTGAAACAGCTGGCAATCAATGTTTTCGACATTGATCCTGAAGGCAAGGCAGATGTAGAGGTTGCGCGAGAAGGGGCGAAGGCACTACGCCACTTTTGGAATTCCCTTGGAGCACCTAGCTCTCTTCAGGACTATGACATCAATGATGAGGCTTTTGATGATATTGTTGAAAAAACATTTATCAAACCAGGGGTCGGGACGTACAAAGAAATGAACCGTGAAACAGTTGTAGATATTCTGCAACGCTCACTTTAATCATAAATGGAGGGGCTCAGCTAGAGCCTCTCCATTTATTTATTGATGGAAGAATCATTTCAGGATTTCCGTGTGGACCGATCGGGGCTTCATAGATCACAAACACCACGATACGGAGGATGATTTTCACACCCTTGAAGAAACAACTGTTGGAAAATTTTCAGGAAATAGCCAAGTAGTTTACAGAGGGATTACAATTTATTTAAAAATCCGTGTGTTTTCTTCAAATTGCGACAATTATGTTTATACTGATACATGGTTAAAATCAGAGCGGATTTAAGGAAATCAATAACTGTGTATGGGGAGTCATCATTATAATGAAGAAACTTATAGTAATCATTGCAGCAATATTTACCACATTTAGTATAAATTCAAACATAACGATGGCACAGTCTAAAACGGATCGTCCATCCATTAATAGTGAAGCGGCCATGGTTCTTGAAGCGAATACTGGAAAAGTTCTATATGAAAAGAATGCAGAGGCGAGCATGTACCCGGCCAGTTTAACAAAGATTGCTACAGCCATTTATGCCATTGAAAATGGGGATCTCAACGAGACAGTGACGGTTAGTGAAAAGGCTTATGAAACAGGAGGTTCCAGTGTTTTTCTTGAAGAAGGCGACCAGGCAACATTAAAGGAGCTTATCCAGGGGTTGCTTTTAAACTCTGGAAATGATGCTGGTGTTGCGATTGCCGAGCATTTGAGCGGGAGTGTCGAACAGTTCTCTATAGACTTGAATGCTTATCTTGAAGAAAAGGCCGGGGTGGAGCAGACGGATTTCAAGAACCCACACGGTTTGTTCAACGCAGAACATAGGACGACAGCGGAAGATCTGGCTCAAATTACAAAATATGCCCAAAAAAATGAGACGTTCAATGAGATTTATGGGTTAGAGACTTTGGATTGGGACGGAGAGAAGTGGGACGCCACGCTATACACGCATCACCGTTTAATGAGGGAAGACCCATATGAGGGTGTGACTGGTGGGAAGACAGGATATGTTCCTCAATCCGGTTTCACTTTGGCTACGAGTGCGAGCAGGGATCATATGGATTTGATTGTGATCACAATGAAAAGCCGCACGAAGGATTTGTCCTATGAAGATACGAAGAAACTGCTGGACTATGGATTTGAACACTATCAAACGTCTACTTTAAAACCGGAGGAAAAATTTCCGGGTGTAAAAGAAGACTATCAACTGCCTGAGGAGATTTCTTACACCCATCAGAAAGGAAAGACTGTTCGGGCGGAAATCGATGAGTCAGGAATGCTCTCCGTTACCGATTCAGATGGTGATGAGATCTATTCATCTCAGATGGAAAAGGTAAAGGAAAAACCCACACCTCCTGCGGAAAAACAAGAGCTCGAAACACCGGGATGGCAGGATTATTGGACTTTATTCATTTTCCCGCGTCACTTTTGGGTGACTGAAATTTATGAAGAACTTCATGGATCATGATAAACCTCCACATTCAGGAGGTTTATTTTTTTTTGACTAGGGATATATATTAGAGCGGGAAAAGCTTTGAATTCAAAGTTTTATCCTTTATTGGTGCTTGTAATCCAAAGTCTTATCATTTGAGGGTGGTTAGTATGGAAGAAAAAAAGAATCGGACGATGCTCATGTTTGGAGCTGTTGGCTTATTGTTGATGATGGTCATTCATCTGACTCACAGAAATTTGCAACTGAACTGGAGTGTAGATGATTTTAAGGCTTATACTCCTTTTTTATATACATACCTGGCTGTGCCATTTCTTTTATATGGCATGACATTCTTCATCTATCTGAAAAAACGGAACCACGCAGCAATCCCGTGGTTCATGAGTCTCTTATTCACGTTCATTAGCATAGGGATGATTACGAATGGTGAAGGAATGGTTGTCTATCATTTTTCTATCTTTCTTGTGGTTGCATTAATTGCTTTTTATGATCGAACAGAAATCATAGCAGTGATGACGCTCCTTTTTGCACTCTTTCATTTTGTGACCATGTTTTGGGGAATGGATTTCTTTTATGGAACGGAAAATTATTCATGGTTCATGTTCTCTCTTCATGCTTTTTATTTGATTTTGACGAGTGCCGGAACCTCCTATCAAATACTTCAGAAGAACACACATGTAAAAGAGTTAACCGAACTTTCTCAGAAAAAACAAGCAGAAGCGGATCAGCTCCTTCATCAATTGCAGTCGGTTGGGAAGTCGTTGAAAAATACAACAGATGTTATGAATCAAACTTCACACCAATCTTCACGATCGTTTAATGAGATGGAAGGTTTGTTGCAAAGGCGGAGTCAGAACGCTGAGGAGCAAGTGAAGGAGGCAGAGAACCGCGCTCTGAATTTATCGGATATAAAAGCCGCTGTGGAACAGATTACAAGCAGTATTGAGGTTGTATCCGGTCAGGCGAAAAAGACCTCAGCAGCAACCCAGGAGGGAAAGGCTTCCCTTGCAGAAATTTCGACCCACCTTCATTCTACAGAAAACAGCTTCACGGAAACGAGTGATAACATCCAAGCCTTACAAACCTACTCGAATCACATCAGTGAACTGACAAAGGAAATCGCCTCGATCACGGACCATACGAAATTGCTGGCCTTGAATGCTTCTATTGAAGCAGCCAGGGCGGGTGAACATGGAAAAGGCTTCAGCGTTGTTGCACAAGAAGTGCAGAAGCTTGCGGAACAGTCTGGTCATGCAACGGAACGCATCTTCTCGATTGTTGATGCGATTGGTGAGCATGTAACGAAAGCGAGTATTCATGCGAGTGATGGAAGAAGGAAAATGGAAACGAGCCTCGAGCATGTGACGAATATGGAAGGAAATTTCAAGGGCATCCTAGTGCAGTCAGAAGAGGTTGAAAAGCAGACAGATGAAATCAGTGCATCGAGTCAACAGCTTTTGTCAACGGTCGATCTATTCTCCCATTCTTTTGAAAGTTTACTGCAGTTTACAAAAGAAGGAAAAGGTCAAAACCAAAACATTTTGCGCCTCTCCAAACAGCAGCTGGAGCGTGTTGACAAAATGGCCTCAGAAACAAGGAAAATGACGAAGATGGTTCAGGACGTCCAGCATATTACAAAAGTAATGGGTGGAAACCAAGAGCGTGGAAAACCGAAGTTGAAAGTTGTCAGTTGATGAGTGAAAAGGGGGTTCCGTTGCAGGGGCTCTTTTTTTCTTTTGTTTTTTAACAGGAGATAGAGGGCAGATGGTGGAACTAGTATAGAACATGGGGAAAGGGGTGGGAGAAATGGCTTATGAACAAAAGACAAAGCAGAATGAGCAAAGTGTGATGTCATTCATTGAAGAAGTGGATCATTCAAAAAAGCGGGAAGACGCCTACCGATTGTTGGATATTTTTACTGAAACAACGGGGTATGAAGCGAAGATGTGGGGATCTTCCATCATTGGCTTCGGTTCTTATCATTATAAATATAAGACGGGACATGAAGGTGACGCCCCTCTGGTAGGCTTTTCTCCAAGAAAAGCGAAAATCAGTCTTTATTTTGCAACGGGTGATCCGGAACGTGAAGAGCTTCTTGAGAAATTCGGGAAACACAAGAGTGGTAAAGCGTGTGTGTACATTAACAAGGTGGAAGACATTGATGAAGAGGTTTTAAAGAAATTGATCCTTCAATCTGTTACTTTCTTGCAGCGAATGTATCCGGTGGAATAATCAATGTATCAATATTTCCATGGATTAACGATTCGTGAAGGCACCAGTGGATTGCCTGCCAAACGCGTGAAACAGCTGTTTGAAGAGGTGGGCTGGTCGCAGGTAGGCCCTTCGTGGCAGGAAGAAAAATTTTCTCTCATCTTTGAGAACTCGACCTGGGCGTTTACGGTTTGGGATCAGGAAGAAATGGTAGGAATGGTTCGAGTCGTTTCTGATCAGGTCATGATGGCAACAATAATGGACTTGGTTGTATCGAAACCATACCGTAGAAAAGGACTAGCTCATAAACTCATTTCTCTATGTATGGAAAAACTTCCACATGGGGATTGGTTTGCGCATACGTCGAATGAGAATTTTTCTTTCTATGAGTCTTGTGGTTTTCAAGTAGAAGAGAACTGTTCCTTTTACGGCTATCGAAAAGCGAGAGAAGAAGGACATCGTCTATGATCAAAGCTGTCATTTTCGACCTGGACCGGACGCTTTTGGATCGTGATGCTTCTGTTGAACAATTTATTACTCATCAATACCTCCGTTATAAGAAGTCTCTCAAGTCTGTACCGAGAAAAAGTTACGTCTCAAGATTCATAGCATTGGATGAGCAAGGGTACGGGGCTAAGGATTATGTTTATCAACAACTTGCACAAGAACTCGAGTTCGGCAAGGAAATAGAAGAAGAACTCTATCAGGATTATCATGCGTCTTTCAGTCAACATTGTATTTCTTTTCAAGGACTGCAGGAAGTATTACTGGACTTAATCGCAAACCACTTTCGCCTGGGGCTCATTACAAATGGAAAAGGACGTTTCCAAATGGACAACATCAAGGCTTTGGGTATTCAATCTTTTTTCGAAACCATCCTCATCTCAGAACTGGAAGGTGTGAAAAAGCCTGATCCTATAATATTTGAACGAGCGATGGAACAGATGAAAATGCCACCAGAAGCGTGTGTATATGTGGGGGATCATTTGGAAAACGATGTCCAGGCCGCAGAAAAAGTAGGGATGACAGCCGTTTGGAAAAAGGATAGGAAAGAGGAAGAATCATTGGGCATCCATTCCATTTCTCATCTGACTGAACTCCCAGCACTTTTACAAAAAATGAATACTAAGGAGGAACGCTCGTGCTATTCGAAGTAACCAACCAAATTCGTGTGCCTGATCTTTTAGAAGGACAACAATGGTATGAGAAACTGTTAGGAAAGAAGCCTGATTTCATCCCTCATGAAGGTTTCGTTGAATGGGAGGTCATTCCTGGATTCTGGCTGCAATTGGCAGAGGGCATACCCTCAAAGAATAGTGGGCCTTTCCGAATAGGTGTTACAGACCTTGAGGCGACAAGGGACCTTTTGGTTCAGGAATTGAACATTGCCCGTTTTGAGATCCATTCACGCGAAGAGGTTCCCGTCAAATGGGGGACTTTTGAAGATCCTTGGGGAAACGGGGTAGGTTTTTATGAGTATCATGACAAGAAAGAAGAGGAAGAGCGATTGAATCTTCTTTATAAATAAGCTAAAAGGGGCTGCCATGACGGGGCTCCTTTTTGAAGCCGTGATTGGGTGGGAGAGGAAATGAACATTATTCTATTGAAAACGGGCAACGTTCACATTCACATGCTTGATTCTTTTTACCGTTATCAAAAAACGGACCGTGTATGGGTGTTACAATCGGGCAGGTTTAACGAAAAAACGGATTCATTTGAAGAGCATTGGAGCGAAGAAGATAAACAGACGATCATCCACCACATCCGGATGGTGATAAAAAGTGGAGGAGCTGTTGTAGCAGCAATAAAGGAACATAATGTCTTTGGGTTTGCTGTGATTGAAGCGGCTCCATTTGGAGAAATGTCCATATACCGGGAACTTTCCTACATACACGTGACCAGGGAGCTTAGGGGAACCGGTTTAGGGAGTCGGCTCTTTCAGGAAGCTTGCGCGGCTGCTAAAGCATTGGGGGCGGAGAAACTGTATATTGGCGCCCATCCCTCTCTGGAAACCCAGAAGTTTTACCGGAAAATGGGATGTCTACCAGCTCAGGAACTGAACTCAGCTATTTATTATCGCGAACCCAGAGATATCCAACTGGAATTTACCCTATAAAAAACCCATACGCCTGAACGGCGTATGGGTTTAAAATTATTTTTTGCTGAAGAATTCTAGGAAAGCATGGTAGATCTCTGTTCCCTGGTAGGATAACAAGGACATGGCTGTTAAGGAGAACATACCGATCATAATCATTCTGAACCATAACATAGGTGAAACCTCCTTTGAGTGTTGGCTTATTTGGACAACATCAAAGGTATTGGATCACATAATTGGATTGATAGAATACCGGATTCAGAAAAAATAACTTGCGAAAAGTCCTCACGAATGTTGATGTGACTTTGGTACACAAATGTACAATCAAAAGAAGACCAAATAAAGCTGGGAGGACAAATGTTTTGTCCGTTGGATCATCGTTTGAGGACGGTGTTTCAAGTAGAGTGCTTTCCTGGACGTCGCCTTTGAAATAGCCGCTGTGGTGTTCACCGTATGTGAACGGCAAAGAGAAACTAAGAAGCAGGATGACTATGAACAAGGCCGAGTGTCTCTTCATTCCACGCACTCCCTTTGTATCTATGAATATATCCATTTTACATGATGCAGACAGTAAAGCAAGCAAAAGTTTTCTTAATTAAAAATAGACATGTTTCTTATTTATTAAAGAAAATGGCAGGTTTCTTGAAGACTCAGTTTCGAGATTCTTGTGAGAGTTTAGGGCTCCGGGAAAAGGTTCGCTTTCCATGGGGCGGGCGGTGAGCCTCCTCAGGCTACGCCTTCCGGGGTCTCACCTGTCCC
>NZ_JAYLVQ010000013.1:0-33173 GCF_035818575.1 Halobacillus sp. HZG1 | reverse complement strand
ATCATTCACTTCTCATATCCATACAAGCTGATTTTTAAGTAGTGGTTTCGAGAACCATACTTGGTTAAGGGGCGGAGGGGAATGGCGAGACTCCTGCGGGAAAAAAGTGCTTGGTGAGACCCCACAGGACGCAGTCCGAGGAGGCTCACCGCGCTCCCGCGGAAAGCGAGTCATTCCCCGCAGCCCCCATGCACTCAACAAACGTCTCGAAACTGAGTCTTCCACAATCCTGCCAAATTGTTGAATAAAGGCTGAGTATTAGACAGGATCTTTGTTAGGTGTGGACAAGCCGGCAAAATATTTTTTAAAAGTTAAATATTCCACGTTTGTACATCATATATTTGAAGTACAAAGGAGGTGGAATAAAGATGGACTTCAACAACCGTGTGTTTCTGTTCCTAGCTGCTCTACTTTCCGGGTATGCGCTTTACAGCATCGGTGAAACTTCCGGGAACTTTTTCGATCAATTCTTGTTCTACGCCGGCTACATTGCAATGATACTTTTTTCTTTTGCTATTATTATCGTGGGTCTGGCAAGATTCTTAAATCAGTACAAATAAAAAATGGCCTCTCTATTTGAAGGACGTGTAAAAAGGCTGCGGAGCATCCGCAGCCTTTCTTTTATTTAGATGGTTTAAAAAGAGATTTGAAAAAGCTTGTCCACCCGTTCTGGTCAGATGATTCTACGACTTCCTTTTCTTCTTCAACCCTGATATGCTCTTTTTCAACAGCGTAATCCAATGTGAGCACAGCCCCGAATTCAGAATGGGTTTCCTTATTCGAAACGATGGAGTGGTGAATATTATGCTCCTCGGCTAAATCCATGTAGGGAGATAAAAACCGATAGCTTACATCTCCGTTCAAAAGCAGTTCGGCATCCTGGTAGCTTTTCATGAGATCTACCAACTCTTCCTGCCCCTGCTCCCGCATCACCTGCCCCTTCGTCAGTGCGACCAGGACTCGTTCTCTTAACGTACCAAGGTATTGCTTTCTTTCCCCTGGTTTTGTTTGCCGACTTCCATAAATGCCTTCCTGCAAGTAATCTTCCATATCTGGTTTCTTCATAGATGCACCTCATTCACTCCTAGTATGGCACAGAAAAAAGGCTGTACACATGACAGCCTTTACCTATTTTACAACGACAGATATGTGAGATGGAAGGACAGACAACTCCACAGGCAGAGAATCGCCTTCTTCTCCATCGACGTTCGTCACCAGGTTTTCTTCCGAAATCACACGGATATGATCCGCTTTGAAGTATTCCACATCCCGCTCGTCTTTGAGTCCACCTCGAAGAATAGCAGAAACAATGGAAGCGAGACGAATCATATTTACTTTAGGTACGATATAGCCGTGGATTTTCCCATCATTCACTTTCGCTTCCGGGGATAATTTTTCGAATCCCCCGGCTGAATTCGTTAAAGCCGCCAGGAAAAGAAAAGATTCCCCTTCCCATGCCTTATCGTCATATTCGATCCGCATAGGATAGCTGCTGTTCTGGGTTAAGGTTTTCATCCCTTCCATCATATAAGCAAGCGGACCGAATTTCGTTTTTTGTTCGGGTGTCACTTCATAGGTCGCTTCAGCAAGGGCACCCGCTGCTACGATATTAACAAAATACTGGTCATTGAACTTTCCAATATCCACAGATTTGGTCTGATCAGAACGAAGGACATCGATTGCTTCTTCCACTTTCAGAGGAATATCAAGAGCCCTTGCAAAATCATTGACTGTGCCAAGTGGAATGATTCCCAAGCGCGGTCGATGGCTTTCGTCTACCATTCCATTGATTGTTTCATGGAGCGTACCATCTCCCCCCATGGAAACGACGAGATCGTACTCATCTCTGCAGGCATTTTGACAATACTTTGTGGCATCCAGTTCTTTCTCTGTTTGAGAAACTTCCACGTCATAATCTTTTTCCGATAAAATTTGCTCGATTTTTTCAACATGATCGACAGCCTCTTCTTTTCCTGAAGAAGGATTGACGATCAGCATAGCCTTTTTCATTCTCTATCTCCTCTCCAAAACATCCTTTATCTCTCTGGCTGGTATTCATAAAGGGTGCTGACTGAAGAAAAACCGATATGGCGGATGAATTCACTCACCCCATTCTGATGAGGGCGGAGACTTACCTGGATTGTTTTTGCTTCCTGCTGATACATCCAATCAACCAGTTCGTCACACAAGTCTGTGCCAATACCTTCACGTCTATAAAATTCATCCACAAATACTTCCCGGATATATCCATACACATCTGCTTCCCCATGGGACTCGATAATGCCAAGAACATACCCGATCATTCTTCCATTCATATCAGCAACCAACAGTTTCTGTTTCGGGTTTTTTGCTAGGAATTGATCGGCTGCCCAATACTTGCGGTTTCTCACTTCTTCATTGTTCAGCCTTTCTGAGCTGGTCACATGAAGAAAATCGATGCTGTATCTTGTAAAATGCATCAAATCCTTTTCTTCAGGTTCCCTTATTTTCACCATCAGAAACTCCCCCTCTACTCTTTTAACACCACTTGATATTCAGGTGTATGATCAATAACTTCCCGGGCGAAGGAGCAGACCGGGTCAATTTTTAATTTATGTTTACGTGCGTAGTTCACGGCATAATCGATCAATTCCCCGCCAAAACCTTGTTCACGTTCAGACGGCGCAACGAAAGTACTTGTAATGACCATTGTATTTTCATTTTCTTCAAATAGAAGCTGAGCCTTTGGGTCTTCTTCTTGTCCTATGAAAAACGTTCCTTGTTTTTCTTGGATTTCTTGTTCCACAAAAATCTCTCCTTTCCCTATAAAGGATACCCTTTCATCGTTAAGAAAAACATTCCCTAACGAGTGCTTGGCGGACATAAGGTGTTCGACATCGTTATTTTAGGATTCGACATGATGAACAGAAATACTCCACATTCCGCTCTCTCCTTAAGGGCCCACAGACAAAAAAGAGCACCTACTTTCAAAAAGTAGGTGCTCTTTAACATTAAGCGGTTTGCTTCAGATCCTCTTCTAGAGGAATATCCTTCTTTAGTCCACGACGGGCGGCAATGATAAAGGCTGTGACCACCGCAACGGTACCAATGGCTGCAACAACATAGGAAACATTCAAGGACAATCCGAATCCGATCGGTGCATTCAGGATGTAGGTGAATGTAGCCATTGTCATGAAGGTCGCAGGCACGGCCGCAACAAAGTAATTCTTACGGGACAGGAACAAGTACATCGCTCCTACCCACAGCGCAATGACGGCTGTTGATTGGTTTGCCCAGGAGAAATATCTCCAGAGTAACGTAAAATCAATTCGTGTCAAAGCAAAGGAAATGACGAACAATGGGAGGGCAATCCATACACGACTCATGATTTTCTTCTGAGGTACTTTAATATAGTCAGCAATAATCATACGGGCGCTTCGGAATGCTGTATCTCCGGATGTGATTGGCAGAACGATGACACCAAGCACGGCCAGAGTACCACCGACAGCGCCAAGCATAGCGATGGAAACTTCACTCACAACGGCTGCTGGTCCCCCACTTGCAAGAATTTCATTCAGTCCTGCTGAACCGTTGAACAAGCTCATGGCTGCCGCTGCCCAGATCATGGCTATGATCCCTTCAGCAATCATCATGCCGTAGAAAATGCGACGCCCTTGTTTTTCTTTTTGTGTCGTTCTTGAGATAATCGGGGTCTGTGTCGCATGAAAGCCTGAGAGAGCACCACAAGAAATCGTCAGGAACAACAATGGGAAAATCGGTGCGTTATCCGGATGCATGTTGGTTAAAGTCAATTCCGGGATGGGTGCACCTGTGACGACAAGTGATACACCGACTCCAATAGCGCTGATGAGTAGAAGAGCACCAAAAACCGGGTAAAAACGTCCAATGATCTTATCAATGGGAAGCATTGTCGCTAACAAATAGTAAGCAAAAATCACAACCAGAATAACCGGAAGAGCGAGCCAGCTGCTCGTCATGTTGTGTAATAAATCTGCAGGTGCTGTCACGAATACCGTTCCTACAAGGACAAGTAAAAGAATGGCAAACGCGTTGACTACGTGCTTCATGACTTTCCCTAAAAACTTCCCTGCAAGCTCAGGCAGATGGGCACCACGGTTACGGATGGAAATCATCCCTGTCAAATAATCGTGCACCGCTCCGGCAAAAATGGCACCAAACACAATCCACAGGAAAGCGACTGGTCCATATAAAGCCCCGAGAATAGGACCGAAAATGGGACCTACACCCGCGATGTTCAAGAGCTGAATTAAAGCATTTCTTTTTTCTCCCATTGGCAGGTAATCGACACCATCACCATGAGAATAAGCAGGCGTTTCACGTCCTGTGTTTACGCCGAACATTTTTTCAACATATTTACCGTACGTAAGATAACCGATAATTAAAAGTGCAATACTCACTAGAAAAGTAATCATTGTATATCCTCCTTTTCGCGCGTTTCTGTAATCGCTTACAAAGAATATATCAAGAGAACGCTTCCAAAAGTGAGTTTTTTGACTAACATGTCAGGATTAATGCCCAAGATGTCGTAAATGTAGAATGAAAGACAGCGTCAGATTACAACTCCAGCTTCTTTCTTAATTCCTTTACATAGTTACGGCTGACAGAAAGTTTTTCCTTTGTATGCTGCAATTCCAATTGATAGGCTCCATTGAACCACGGAGTTAATCGATGTACATAATCCAGATTCACAAGATAACTTTTATGAATCCGGAAGAAAGAGAAGCCTTGCAGCCTTTTTTCCACATCTTTAAGCGCATCTTTCGTTTCGTAGACTTTTTGTTTGCCGACGATTTTCGTAATTCGATCCTCCCGGTGGACGTACATAATTTCTGAAGGATCGAGGTATTCGATCGTATCTTCAACCTCCACGGCCAACTTGGAAGGAACGTTGGCCACCTTCTCTTCCGCCGGCTTCAATTTCTTCTCTATTCTTTCCAAAGTTTCACTCAACTGTTCCTCATCAAAAGGTTTAAGCAAATAATCAATGGCCTTCTGACGAAAGGCTTCGACAGCAAAATCCGGATAGGCGGTCGCAAACACAATCTCCGGCACCTTCTTGAGTTCCTGAACCGCCTTCGCTACTGCCATTCCATCCATCGTCGGCATTTCCACATCAAGAAAAAGAACATCCGGCTGAAGCTTTATCGTCTGCATGACGGCTTCATCTCCAGATCCCGCTTCACCTACGACTTCTATGCTTTCGTAAGGTTTTAGTAAAAAATTCAATTCTTCGCGACTAAAGCGCTCATCATCAACGATGAGAACCGTGATTTTCCCACTCATGACCCTGTCTCCTTTTCGTGAAGAGGGACCGTAAAGGCTATGGTGGTCCCCTGTCCTTGTTCACTCCTAATTTGCAGCTTCGCACTCTTTCCATGCATGTATTCTAATCGTTTGTTGACGTTATATAACCCGAATCCCGTCCCTCTTTCAGACGTGACCGATTGTTCTCCCAAAGTACGCAGCCTCATCGGTTCAATGCCTTTTCCGTTATCTGCTACGCTGATATTTACATTACCACCATCTTTACGAACACGAATCGTAATCTCCGCTCCCCCTTCCTGGTCTTTGATCCCATGCTTGATACTGTTTTCGACCAGGGGTTGTAAGGTTAAAGGAGCGATACGAGCGGATAACGCTGTTTCATCAATATCATAGTGGACATGCAGGCGATCAACGAAACGCGTCTCTTCGATGAGAAGATAGGATTTTACATGTTTCAACTCTTCTTTTAAAGACGTCCAGGTTTTGGTCGTCGCTCCCAGGTTTTGTCTGAAAAATTTGGAAAGCGCTATAAGAAGGGCTCTTGCCCGGTCAGGTTCCGTGCGGGTCAACGAAACGATGACGTTTAACGAATTGAACAAAAAGTGTGGATTCACTTGGGCCTGTAAGGCTTTTACTTCCGCTTCCCGTGCAAGTTCCTGTGCTTTTTCAGCATCCGCAAGCTCCAGCTGCTGGCTGAGGAGTGCACTTAATCCCTGGATCAATTCCAATAAAACATTGGAGATTTCTTTTTGTGACGATACATAAAACTTTAGCGTACCAACCACTTCCTTACGTTTCTTCAATGGAACGATGACCGCAGCCCCAAGAGGACAATCCGGCTGTTGACATTGAATCTCTTCATGCCTGACTACTACACGCTTCCCTGTCTCAATAACTTCACGAGTAGCGTCCGTTTGGATCGGCTCCCCCGCCTTATGGTGGTCATCAGCCTGTCCTACATGAGCAAGAATCCTTTGTTTATCAGTCATGGAGATTGCACTCACTTGAACTTCTCCATAAATTATCCGGCATGCCTTTTCTGCAGAATCCATCGTTAACCCTTTGCGCAGATGAGATACCGTCGACTCTGCCAACTTCAGCGCTTTTTGGGCCTGTATGGCTCCGACTTTCTCTTCTTCATGAAGAACATTGCGAATGATCAATAAGAACAAGGCGGAGCCAACACCATTGGCTACAATCATAGGTACTCCAATCTCCTGGACAAGGGCCCACGCACGAGGAAATGGATTGGAGATGAGGAGGATGATTCCCATCTGGACTGTTTCTGCAAGAGCACCAACAAATAATGCCGTCTTCAGTTTCAGAGGCTCCTCTTTTTTATGAAAGTAACCTGCAATGATTCCAGCTACCACTGCGGATATCCCGCAAGCGACCCCTGTAAACCCTCCGAGAGACAGACGATGCAGTCCAGCAATGACTCCCGCCCCTATACCGATCCGGTAACCTCCGAAAAGACCGGCTGCAACTATTCCGATCACTCTTGAGTTTGCCAGTGCTTCGGATTCGACAAGACTATAAACCCAGCGTCCATAATCAAGGGAACTTGTGTCATAGGTGATGCCTGTATATGTACCAATAATTCCGAACAACCCAAAAAACGCGATCGCCATGTACCGCTGACGTTGGTCCAGCGTTTTTTTATCGATCAACTCTCGGAAAAACCGGAAACGGGTAATAATGAAAGCGACCGTTACGATAATCCCGAGCCTTTCAAGCATCGGAAGAAACAACTCAAACATACTCCCACGTCCTTTTACTCTTTCTAGCAGATATGCTCCCTATTCTTGAAGAATCAGTTTCGAAATGTTTCGAGATGTTTCGAGGTTCGTTGCCTGGTTTGAGCGTGAGGGGTGGCTGAGAAGCTACTCACTTTCCTGCGGGGATGATGGAGAGCCTCCTGCGGGAAAAAAGTGCTTGCCGCGCTCCCGCAGAAAGCGAGTTATTCCCCGCAGCCCCATCTACTTAACAATGGTCTCTAAACCGAGTCTTCAAGAAACCTGCCATATCATTGAATAGCGGTTTATGTTTATTGTAGCATGGGCGGTCTGTTTCGATACACAGAATGAAGGCAGGAGATCAATTCTCACCATCCAGGCAAAATCCCTTACGAAAACATTAGGGAAACGTCAGAATTTTTTGATACACTAAGAAGAAAATGAGGTGATAGGATGACAACAAAAATAGCCATGATTCAAATGGACATCGTTTTCGGTGATCCTGAAGAGAACCGAAAACTTGCGCAAGAGAAAATAAAAGAAGCTGCTGCACAAGGAAGTGAGGTCATCTTGTTACCTGAGTTGTGGACGACAGGCTATGATCTTTCCCGCTTTGACGAAATAGCAGAAACGCTCGAAGGACCCACGCATGAGCTGTTGATGACTTTATCCAGGGAATATAAGATCACGATTGCCGGATCCATAGCTGAAGAAGAAAACGGGAAGTATTATAACACTTTCGTCGCCTACGATGCGGAAGGTAACCGGCTGATCAATTACCGGAAAGCGCATTTGTTCCGTTTGATGAATGAAGAGAAGTTTTTAGAATCAGGAAATCAAAAAGGAAACTTCCAACTTGGAGATGTGCCGGTGGCCGGCGTCATTTGTTATGATATCCGTTTCCCTGAATGGATGAGAACTCACATGCTGAATGGTTCAAGAGGGCTGTTGGTCGTTGCGGAATGGCCTAAACCAAGGGTGGAGCATTGGCGCAATCTATTGATTAGCCGAGCCATTGAAAATCAATGCTTCGTCATCGCCTGCAACCGTGTAGGTGCGGATCAAAACAATGAGTTTGGAGGGCATTCCATTGTTGTAGACCCGTGGGGTAATATTATAGCTGAAGGAGGCTTGGGTGAAGAGATCGTGTATGCAGATGTCGACTTCACAGCTGTTGAAGCCATCCGCGAGCAGATTCCTATTTTCCAAGACCGGCGTACGGACCTGTATGAATAAGCTCTTATTCGATTAACGGATGGATAATTATCATCTTGAATTGATATATTGCTCATTCAGTCTATAACTCACATAAATAAGAAAAGAAAAAATCCTTCCCAATCATTGGGAAGGATTTTTTTCATAGGCCGGTGTTTGATAGAAATAGTTTGGTGTGTCCATCCGGTTTTTATAGGCGGAATGGAAAATGTGAGTAGATGCCGGCGAGACGGGAGGGATAAGCCATGTCCAGTCACCCGTGACCTCACGTCCACATGAATGTTCTTTTTTCTCAAACTGATGGAACTGTTGAGCAGCGGTATGATGGTCAACAAGGGTTACCCCTTCGGATTGATAAGAAAACAGAACTGCCTGATTGAGCTCAATCAAGGCACGGTCCTTCCACAAGGATGAATTCCGCTTCGTATCCAGTCCCATGGATTCAGCTACAACAGGCAAAAGATCATACCGAAAATCATCGGCAAGATTGCGGGCCCCGATCTCTGTTTCCATATAAAAGCCATTGAACGGGGCAGCAGTATAATCGATGCCACCGATTTCAAGGCGCATATCTGAAATCACCGGCACTGCATACCAACGTAGTCCCAGGTCTTCAAACCATGCAAAATCCGGATGACGCAGCTGTACTTCTTTCACTTTTCCAGACGGGATCTCATACCACACGGGCTCCCGTCCATCCATTTGGATGACGAGAGGCAGCACATCAAAAGACGTGCCTTCTCCTCTCCATCCGAGTTTCTGACATTCCTTCGTAAACGCAACAGAAGCAGGGTCCCCTGTCACCCTGCCGTTTTCTTCATACCCGGCGTAACGAATCAATTGGTGATTCCAAAGACGCACGACATGTTCCGAAGTCCTGGGTTTGAAAATAGTAATTGTCGAGCGGATGCGTCCCCCATTTGTCGCGTAATCCAGGTGGTTGAGTAGTGCATCACGCATGCCCTCTTCTGTATCGACATCTCTTGCATCAAAGACCTTCAAACTGTTCCAAAAAAGACGTCCGATGCAGCGGTTACTGTTCCTCCAGGCGACTTTTGATCCATATTCAAGCTCACCATAGGTGTGCGTATAGCTTCCCGTCTCACTAATTTCCCGCTGGATTTCCTTCAATCTCTCATCTGTATCACAAAGCTGTTGCTCCTGATAGTATTGGCAAATGAATGCTTCCGCCTTTTTATATAAATCTGTATTCACAGCATGAATCCTCCTGTATGGTGCTTCATTCCTATCCTACCATACATGAAGAACTTCCTACACGATTCAGTCTGCCTTGCGGGCGGCCTGCTGTACAGGATCCCACACGCTGTTATAAGGTGGCGCATAGGCAAGATCCAAGTCTTCTAATTCATCGATGGACATTTCATGGAACAGCGCAGTGGCAAGGACATCGATGCGTTTATCAGCACCCAGACCTCCGATGATCTGAGCCCCGAGCAACTGACCGGTTTGCTCATGATAAACGATTTTCAACGTCATTGGATCTTGCTTGGAATAGTAACCGGCAGCATGGGTGGATTCAATCGTAATTTTTTTAAACGGGATCTTTTCGTTCTTTGCCTCCTGTTCAGAAAGACCTGTCCGGGCAAGCGTTAAATCAAAGAATTTCAAAATCGACGTACCCACAATTCCCCGGAACGATCTTCGATGATCAATCATGTTCAGACCGGCGATTTGCCCTTGTTTGTTGGCATGCGTGCCTAATGGAATATAATCATCCTTCTTTTTGATACGGTGGTACTGTGTGGCGCAATCCCCGGCAGCATAGATGTCCAGGATGCTCGTCTCCATAAAAGCATTCACAGCTATCGCGTCATTCACCCCTTTGTACACACCCGTGTCTTTCATAAAGGCCGTATTCGGTGCCACTCCTACGGCAACAAGGACCAGGTCGGTTTGGTATTCTCCTTTATCCGTGAGGACGGATTGGACATGCTGATCCCCTTTAAAACCTTCAACCGATTCCCCGAGATGTAATTCCACGCCATTTCGTTCGGCTTCTTCATGAACCAGCTCTCCCATGTCCTCATCGAAAATTTTCGCCAGTTGAGGCCCGCGGTCTATCAACCGTACCTTCTTTCCAATCGACACAAAGCTTTCGGCCATTTCAAGTCCTATGTACCCGCCGCCGATAATGGTTACATGTTCCTTATGGCTCGTAGTCGCTGCCATAATCTCTTTGATATCAGGTATGGTCTTCAGCGAATAAATCCCTTCAAGCTCCTGTCCCTCCCACGGAGGCATGACCGGTGCTGCACCGGAAGCTACAAGCAGACGGTCATAGGACAATTCAAAACCCTCACCCTGATCATCTTTTCCGTAAATGACTTTATGGTCACAATCTACTCCTGTTACCGTGTGATGGGTTCGGACGTCGATGCCATATTTTTCGCGAAACGTTTCAGGGTCACGGGCGATGAGGTCTTCTGTAGACCCGACATCTCCACTTAATACATACGGCAGGCCACATTGTCCATACGAGGTGATTCCCCCTTGTTCCAACACGGTTATTGAATGCCCCTTACTATTCCTTACGATTTGCATAGCTGCACTCATTCCGGCAGCATCTCCTCCGATAATAACGAAGTCCATCCCAATCACTCCTTTTATGTACCTTCTATTCTCTTATTCTTTGCCTATATGGTTCCCACTCAAACTTCTCTCATGTTAAACTAACGATATTATCTTTTTGTACGACTTTTCAAAAAAATCATTTGAGGTGAAGGACATGAAGCAATTTCAAACATCCAAGGCCATTCAACGGCTTCCGGACCAATTTTTCGCAACCATGATCGATAAACTAAATCTATACAAAAACCGGGGATATGACACCTTGAACTTAGGACAGGGAAATCCTGATCAACCCACCCCCTCCCACATTGTACAGTCACTAAAGGAAGCGGCCGAAAACCCTGATTTCCACAAGTATCCTCCCTTCCACGGGTATGAATTCTTCAAGGAAGCCGTGGCTGAATTTTACAAGCGTGAATATGACGTAGACATCGACCCTGAAACTGAAGTCGCCATTATGCCCGGCAGCAAAACAGGTCTGGTTGAGCTTAGCCAGTGCTTCCTTGACCCAGGAGATGTTGCGCTCGTTCCCGACCCTGGTTATCCGGATTACTGGTCCGGTATTGAAATGGTCGGTGCAGAAATGAAGTCCATGCCTCTTCGTGAAGAAAATGGCTTTTTACCTGACTACGCGGAAATTGATGAAGAGAGTTGGGAAAAAGCAAAGCTCATGTTCTTAAACTACCCGAATAATCCGACGGGAGCGATGGCTGATGCGGACTTTTTCGCAGAAACCATCCAAGAAGCAGAAAAGAACGACGTGTGTGTCGTTCACGACTTTGCTTATGGAGCCATTGGATTTGACGGAAATAAACCACTCAGCTTCATGCAATTCGAAGGCGCGAAAAATGTCGGGGTTGAAGTTTATACCATGTCCAAGACGTACAATATGGCCGGCTGGCGTGTCGCTTTTGCTGTCGGAAACCCTAGCGTCATTCAAGCGCTTGAGGTCATCCAGGACCACTATTTCTGCAGTATTTTCGGCGGGTTACAGAAAGCATCAGCCACCGCTTTATTGAGTTCCCAGGAATGTGTTACAGAACTTGCAGAAACCTATGAAAAAAGGCGTGACCTTCTCGTCAGTGGGTTGGAAGAAGCGGGGTATCATGTCGCTCCCTGCCAAGGTTCTTTCTTTACATGGCTGCAAGTACCTGAAGGCTATACATCCCAAGGCTTTGCAGACGATTTGTTAGAAACGACAGGTTTGTTCGTTGCACCTGGAATCGGCTTCGGTACGTATGGTGAGGGCTATGTGCGTATAGGTCTGAACAATTCGGAAAAAGCATTGCGGGATGCGGTAAAGCGATTTAAAGCATTTAAGCAGAAGTAGGATCCAGGGCAGTACTTTTTCAACTCAAAGGTACTGTCTTTTTATTTTCCCACGATAGTAAACGCTTCCATAGTTACAAGAAGCTGAGTAACTCTGCATGATCCCTCCACCTGTTGTCGAAATAAGTCTGATGGTTGGATAATTTTTTTAAAAATAATGATTGAATACTTGTTCAAAATGTATTTTAATTATCTTATACAAATACCATACGCATACTGTACAGGAGGGATTCACGAGTGTATACGCTTATCAGAAGAGATGACCGTTTATTAGAAGTTCTAAAAGACCCGATTGACCGTAGAGACAGGGTTTTCCCCAAAGAGGAAGAAGCTGTGAAATATGCTGAAAAATTGAATGGATATATACAATCCGGGCCGAAGTGGGAAGTACAGGAATATTTAATATATGAAATGAAAAAAAGCAGAAGCTCGATCTCTTGAGCTTCTGCTTTTTCCTATTTCAATTCCAACGATTTTGATTTAAAAGGGAAACTCACGATAACCATTCATCACGCCGATCCATTTAACGGTCGTAAATTTATCCAGTGCCCATTCGCCGCCAAAACGGCCGAGTCCGGATTCTTTTTCACCGCCGAAAGCTACATGCGCTTCGTCATTCACGGATTGATCGTTCACATGAATCATACCCGTTTCCACGCGCTTGGCCACTTCCACACCACGATGGACATCACGAGTAAATACGGAACCACTCAATCCATAAGGGGAACTGTTCGCTGCTTGAATCGCTTCTTGTTCAGAAGAAACTTTAATAACAGAAGCAACAGGGCCAAAGACTTCATTCTTTGCAATCGGCATATCACTTGTTACCCCTGTCAAAACAGTGGGCTGCATGACACTGCCATCTGTCTCACCGCCCGTGAGAATTTCAGCTCCACGACCGACGCTTTCCTTAACATCCTCCTGGATTCGTTCAATAGCGTCTTTATTGATCAGAGGGCCAATGACCGTATCCTTCTCTGATGGATCACCAGCTTTTAAGCTCTCTACTTTTTCTTTGAATTTCTCGATGAATGAATCATGTACATGTTCATCCACGATGATTCTGTTCAACGACATGCAAATCTGTCCCTGGTGCAGGAACTTACCAAAAGCTGCTGCTTCGACCGCCTGATCAATATCCGCATCTTCCAGAACGATCATGGCATTATTACCGCCAAGTTCTAAAGCTGTCTCCTTAATATATTTTCCTGCGAGTTCACCGATATGGCTGCCCACTTCCGTCGATCCTGTAAATGAAATCAGTTTCGCTGCCGGATGTTTCACAAAAGCATCCCCGATTTCTGAACCTCTACCGACAACCACATTGATAACACCCTCAGGGAAACCAGCTTCATCAAATAGATCAGCAATTAACAACCCTGAAGTAACCGGTGCATCAGACGCCGGTTTGACGACAACGGTATTCCCTGTAGCCAAAGCTGGAGCAATGGATCTCATGGCCAGATGGAAAGGGAAGTTCCAAGGACCGATGACGCCGATGACACCTTTCGGAGAACGGTAGACACGGTTTTCCTTCCCGGGTGTGTTGGAAGGTAAAATCTGCCCGCTCATCCGTGTCGGAAAACTGGCCGATTCCCGGATGATGCCAACAGCTGCCTGAAATTCAACCTCTGCTTTGACAAGCGTGCTGCCCGCTTCTTTAACCAGCCAATCGATAATTTCATCTTTTCTATCATGAACCACTTTCAGCAATTGATCAAAGTGCGCCTGCTTTTTACCAGGAAGAGTCGTCATCCATGACTCTTGAGCATTTACAGCCGACTCGTATGCTTCGTTAAGATCATCTTCATTTGCAGATGGGATGGAAGCAATCGTTTGCTGTGTATAAGGATTGACATTATCTACATATTTCTCACTGGAACCGTTCTTCCACTGACCGTTAATATATTGTTTAGTAAATGTTTTTGGACTCATTCTAAAACCTCCATTTGGATTCGGAAACTTATCACAAAGCTATCATTCCCGGTTATGGAGGAAACGAAACGATTCAAACTTCCATCAGCATATCCACGTGAGGGATACCATCTTCAAGATAAACCTCTGAAACTTCCTTGAATCCAAAAGAGCCGTAGAAATGACGCAAGTGCTCCTGCCCATGCAGCGAGATATTTTTGACCTTAAAATCTTCCTTCAACACTTTGATGGCACGGTCCATCACCTGACGAGCATAGCCACAACCTCGATGCGCTTCTTTAACAAGCACACGGCCAATACTATGGTAATGTTCCGCTCCATCTGGCGGGACAATGCGGCAGTACGCCACCATCTCCCCTTCTTTTTCCAGCCATATATGTAAACAATCCTCGTCTTTTCCGTCGACTTCAGGGTAGGGACATTCCTGTTCAACAACAAAAATCTCGACCCTTGTCTGCAGAATCTCATACAATTCCTTCTTCGTAAGTTCAGCGAATGTTTTATGTATCCACATGTTTCATCCCTCCATTTCCATGATTATCTTTTCAATATACCCCACTGCTTATGAACTGACAAAGCTTTAGGCGATCAATCTGTATGAAACCAAAATCCTATCCAATCTACTGGCTTGAATCGTAATCACTAAATGTTTTTTGTCCTATGAAAATTTTTGTAGAAAAATATCCTATTCTCGTTTTATCGATTCAGACGAAGGGGAAACTACGATTACGATTATTATTCTCACTAGAGAGGAGGAGCCTTATGTTTTTAAAGTTGCTACCTGTATCTATACAGAAGTATGCGAAAATGTCTAAACGCCAGCGAAAGCACGAAATGCAGATGACCTTATGGTACATGCCTTTTTTCTATATATTATTGTCCATAGTTTTTGTTGTGGTCACTTTGTTGCTGGATCTCATTTTTCAAATCGAGCAATACACGTTTGAATTTTTCAGGATCAATGCTGAAATCACCCGAATGCTGGTCAGTACACTCATCGGGGGGATTCTGACACTGAGTGCTTTCACATTGAACTCCTTGCTTGTCGTATTGACGACATTTAGTGGTCAGTTCTCTCCCCGAATGCTCCTCAACTTTGTCTCCGACCGCAGGACACAGCACGCACTTGGAATATTCAATGGGAATTTCGTCTATGTGCTTCTCGTCTTCCTGTTTATCGGAAACACGAGGCACGAGTTTTTCGTAGCGGTTCCGATTGTTACCATTTTCCTTGCCTTTACTTCGGCCGTTACATTCATTTATTTCATCAACCATGCAACCACATGGATGCAAGTGCACAACATTACCGATACGATGAAGCATTCGTCTGAGCAGATGATTAACCAGACGCTCAGGAAAGACCTCGAACAGTACCGTGCAGAAGAACCGGGAGACTTGATGGAAGCAGAGCGCTCGAATGAGAAGCCTATCGGAGCTATAAAATCCGGATACATTCAGATAGTGAATTATAGGAAGATGATCGAAGAAGCAAGAAAAGATAACATCATCATTCAATTTCACGCCCAAGTGGGTGATTATATTCTGAAGAACAACAAATTGCTCAGCTATTGGGGCCCAGGGTCTGATGACGTTGATGAACAAAAGTATTGCAAGATGATTATTATTGATTACAAAGAAACAGAACTTCAGGATATTCAAATGGGGATGCATAAACTAGCGGAAATCGCGATTAAATCACTTGGAAACAACGACCCGAAAACCGCGACTAATACCATCCACCAGATGGCCGAGCTGATGCTTACCGTAGAGCATTACATTACCTTCACTCCTTACTTGATGGATAACGAGGAACAGGTCCGTGTCATTCTTCTTTCCGAATCCTTTGATTCCTACATTTACCGTGGCTTCGGCTACATCCGGCACTACGCTCGTGACAATCACCTGATTATCACAGAGCTCGTTGATTCCATTGCGATGGTTGCCGAATCAATCGACAGTTCTAAGCACCACATGCTATGGGAGTTTGCCTGCAGCACCATCGACCATATCGAAACAGAAGTCATCTACCAGTTGGACAAAACCTTCCTGTTAGAGGCTATGGAGAGATTATCAAAAGTAACCGGCAACAAGCTCGACTATTACTCTATCCACCGAAAGTTCTACCCTATCGATTAAACTCAATGTGTTGATCACATTCTGGAAACGTATTGCTGAACTTTACCAGGAATGAAGAATATCTAATGAAGAGTCATAGTTATCCTTGTGCAGGTAAAACCTAAAAGGATTGACAAGACTCTTCATTTTTCATACGTTATATATATGAACATATAATCATATACAGGGGAAGGAGTAAGCATATGGGACATCATCACCACCATCATATCGATTCAACCACCGGTAAAATCAAAACAGCTTTTTTTCTCAATTTCTTTTTCACCATCATTGAATTGATCGGTGGTTTACTGACAAATAGTATGGCGATTCTGTCCGATGCTTTACATGACCTCGGAGACTCTCTTTCTCTCGGTCTCGCCTGGTTCTTACAGAAGTACTCAAAAAAAGAACAATCGGATCATTTTTCATTCGGGTATCGCCGTTTCTCGCTTTTAGCAGCTTTGATTAACAGCGTGGTCTTGATTGTCGGGTCTGTCTTCATTTTGACAGAGGCCGTCCCCCGTCTTTTGAACCCAGAGCAGCCCAACGCTGGTGGGATGATCGCTCTTTCCATCTTAGGGATTCTAGTTAACGGTGCAGCCGTTTTCCGCCTTAAAGGGGGAGACTCCATGAACCAGAAGGTCATGACCTGGCACCTGCTTGAGGATGTTCTTGGATGGGTAGCTGTTCTTGTCGTCAGTGTTATCATGCTGTTTTTTGATGTACCTATTCTGGATCCAATTGCTTCCATTGGAATTACATTATTCATCTTATATAATGTCTTGAAAAATCTCATTCAGACGATGCGTCTCTTTCTTGAAGGTGTACCATCAGGCGTTGACCTTGAGGGTCTATCAAGGAAAATCAACGATTTGAGTGATGTTCAATCCACTCACCACACCCATCTCTGGTCAATGGATGGAGAAAATCATGCCTTCTCCACTCACATCGTTGTACGTGCAGAGGCGACAAAGGATGAGATCTGTAAAGTGAAAGAAGAAGTCAAAGAAATCTTACATCCTATTTCACTCGAGCACATCACTCTCGAGATTGAATATGAAGACGAACCTTGTTCTCTGCAATAAAAAGAGCCCGGCTGAATCAGCCGGACTCTTTTTACTTTTACAGATCAAGACGTTCAGGTGTGTCTTGTCCTTGATTCATGTAGCGAATATTTTCCGGAAAGATTTGGAGCACGATATACTCAGGGTCTTCTTTGCCATCAAACCAGCGGTCCATATGGTCATTCCATAACTTGTCTTTAATCTCCTGGTCTTCACGGATTTTTGCCTGTCCCTCGACTTCTAAATACGAATCTCCATAGCCTTCCCCTTCGTAACCAAGGAGGATATGGACATGGGGGTTCGCTTCGATTTCATCCGCTTTATGAGTCTCCCTGTTCGTAGGGGTATAGAAAGTGAACTCATCGTCATTCCAAAACGTCATATAACGCGAATGAGGTTTATTATTTTTCACTGTAGCGAGTGTACCAACTTTATGTTGTTCCATGACTTCGTGGATCTTCTTTTTCAATTCTTCTTGATTCAATGGAAAGCTCCTTTCCGTAATTCAATCTTTTTACAATTTCAGTTTTCCCTGAAAAATGGGAGATAAACCCTTCGATGCCCATTGACAGATCCGGGTATGCTAATGATATCTTCGACACATTGTCATTCTTTTTTCATAAATATACCAGGAAGCGACATGCATTACCCGTTACACTATTCATAGATCTGTTTTTCAGGAGGAAAACGTTATGCTATGGAAAAAATGGACGCCGATCTTAATGGGCTCCGTTCTGATCGGCCTGCTCTTTTTTATGATTAACTCGAGACCCGGAAGTTCTGAACCGGTGGACCGCGAAGATATTGTGCCCACATTGTTCGTGCATGGATATAAGGGTGGCCCGCGAAGCTTTGAAACAATGATGGACCGAATGCAGAACTTGCAATGGGGACAGAAACACATGACGGTATATGTCTCCAGCCGTGGAGACCTTACCATCCGAGGTGGGTTTGGTGAAACGCACAATCCATTCATCCAAGTGCTTTTCGAAAACAATCGGGCAAGTATTTATAATCAAACCCATTGGCTTTCTGAAATCATGCGGCGGTTAAAAGCTGACTACAATATTCAACAAGTGAACCTTGTCGGCCATTCGATGGGAGGGCTTGCCTCAGTTAATTACCTTTTGAGCGAGCATCACTATTCTGTTCCCAGAGTAGAGAAACTGTCCGTCATTGCCAGCCCCTTCAAAGGCATTGAAAAAGAAGGCTATTTTGCATCAAATTACGGAGCGGCAACGACTGACCTGCGGCCGGAGTCTGAAGCTTTAAAGCAGATGGTGCAGAACAAAGATCAATTCCCTAATGATGTGGAAGTGTTTGCTGTAGCCGGTGTCATCAATAACGAGGACCCTGAAGCTCAGCATTGGGACGGACTTGTCCACGCGTCAAGTGTGAGTGGATTGGAAGATATCGTCCCTTTTGGACAATATGAAGAAAAGCGTCTCTACAACCCGCTGGCCACACATTCCGGCCTGCACGAACTCGAAGAAGTCGACCAACTCCTCAAAGAGTTCCTCTGGTCAGAGGAGGGCAAGTAAACACAGATCGACCAGGTTATACATTTATTTACATTTTTGCATTTAACCGGTGTACCAGGTCATACATTTATTCCCATGTAAAAAGTAAAAAGCACCCGCTCAACGGGTGCTTTTTCTGTTGTTTATTTTTTTTCGAAGATAAAGATCCACATGAAGGTTAAGGCTTGTTTTAATTCTTCATCCAGATCGGCGATGTGATGGTCTTCCACCCCTCGTTTGTACACCCCCTGGCCCTCTACATGCGTCCATCCAGTCTCTTCTGCCATTTTTTGAAGTTCCCATGGCATCATCGTATTGCAAATGACCTCTTCTCCGTACACTCTCCGATAACTATTGATGCGCGGCATCGCTGTAGGTCCGAGTAAACCGATACACAAACGGCCACCCGGTCTTAAAATCCGCTTCATCTCTTCCAGACCTTTATAAGGGACTTCCGTCCATTCCAGTGAATTGATCGCCATCGCCGCATCAAAAGAGTGATCCTCAAACGGAAGATTTGTCAGGTCACCTTGGACAAATGAAATCCGCTCATCATTCACTCGTTCATTCGCTCGTCTCACCATGTCCTCTGACAAATCAAGACCCGTAACATCAAAGCCAGCTTTGTAAAGGAGATAGGAGCCATAACCATCGCCGCATCCGAGATCAGCGATTTGCCCCTTAGTTACATGCTTGGTCAAAAAAGGAACGATTGTACACCTGCTTCCACCGTCCCACATCTCCCGACTTTTTGAATTCCACATTTCTGCACGATCGTTCCATTGCTTCTCCGCTTCTTTATGCCAATTAAATGTTTGTGCCACACCATCATCCCTTTCAAAAATATTTCCTACCCTCCATTATAGCGGATCATAAAAGAGATGATAGCTCTATTCTTGTCGAAGCTCGATAAAAAAGAGTTGCATGTTCCTTTTTTCAGCGTTATGATAGAAACACAATATAAGCTAATTAAAAATTTAAAAAACACTATATATAGTATCTACGAATAGAAGATGCCACTAGGCTTAATAGGGAATCCGGTTAGAATCCGGAGCTGCCCCCGCAACTGTCATCACTCGCGAAATGGACATTCCACTGTGCTTTGCACGGGAAGGACCTGAGTAAGATCGAGTGTCAGCCAGGAGACCTGTCTTCGTTCGTCGCAGTTTCAACTTCTTCGGGGATTGAGAAGATGAAGCGATGGAACGGAGGCTCTCTTGTCTTCTCTTCGTTTCATGGTTTCATCCGCTCAATTTTCGTTGAGCGGATTTTTTTATTTTTCCGTGTCCTGATTTCAATGAACCATTTTCAAGGAGTGAAAAAGAATGGAAACCATAACAAGAAACACGTGCTGGCAAGAGAGAGTTCAACAATGGGAAGAAGAATTCCCGCACTTACATGTACAACGACTCATTGAAAAGTCCCCCACACTCAAAAATGATAAACACGCATTCATCCTGGAATGTCTGGCGGAGATCGATGAAACGAGCCCTGACTGGACATATGTAGCGAGTCGCATCTACCTGGAAGATATGTATGAAAAGTCCGCTCACAATCGATCCACATCCGAACCTTATAAGGACTTCTACGGGCTGATTCAAACATTGACCGAAAAGAACATTTACAGCAGGAATCTTCTTACATATTACACAAAAAAGGATATAGAAGAATTGGCAGACACGATCGTACCTGATCGCGATCATCTCTTCACATACATTGGTTTGAAGACGTTAAGTGACCGGTACCTTGCGAAAAGTAAAGCGAAAGAAGTGTATGAACTCCCGCAAGAACGTTTCATGATCATCGCTATGGTGTTGATGGCAGAAGAAAAAGCATCCAAGCGCCTTCCTCTCGTTAAAGAAGCGTATTGGGCGCTGAGTCATTTGTATATGACAGTCGCCACTCCTACTCTTGCCAATGCAGGAAAGCGGTACGGACAGCTGAGCTCCTGTTTCATAGATACCATCGATGATTCCTTACAGTCTATCTATGACACCAATACCGACATCGCGAACTTAAGTAAGCACGGCGGGGGCATCGGGGTTTACTTAGGGAAAATCAGAAGCCGTGGAAGTGACATCCGTGGATTTAAAGGCGTCTCATCAGGAATTCTCCCATGGATGAAACAACTGAACAATACGGCTGTCAGCGTGGACCAATTGGGTCAGCGTCAAGGTGCGGTCGCTGTATATTTAGATGTCTGGCACAAAGATATCTTCCCTTTTCTCGACAGCCGGTTGAATAACGGGGATGAGCGCCAGCGAACGCATGACCTTTTCACAGGAGTTTCCATCCCCGACCTCTTTATGGAGGCCGTTGAAAATCGTGAAGACTGGTACTTGTTCGATCCTCATGAAGTTCGCGCCATCATGGGCTATTCGCTGGAAGACTCCTTTGATGAAAAAAAGGGGGATGGATCTTTCAGGGAGAAATACGCCGCTTGCGTCGCCCATCCAAACCTTTCCAAAGAGAAAGTTCCGGCCATTGAAATCATGAAGCGCATCATGATTGGTCAGCTTGAAACAGGCACGCCCTATATGTTTTACAGGGATGAAGTCAACCGTATGAACCCGAACGGTCACGCAGGTATGGTCTATTGCAGCAATCTTTGTACAGAGATCACTCAGAACCAGAAGCCGACCATTCAGGATGAACAATACGTAGAAGGCGGTAAAATCATTTCAGTGAAGACTCCAGGAGATTTTGTCGTCTGTAACCTGTCGAGCATCAACCTTGGGCGTGCCGTCACAAGCGGTGTACTGAAGCGCTTGATCGCCATACAAGTTCGTATGCTCGATAATGTCATCGACCGTAATACCATCCCGGTTCTACAAGCACAGCTTACCAATCAATCTTACCGCGGTGTCGGGCTTGGCACCTTTGGATGGGCCCACCTTCTTGCCAAGAAGAAGATTGCCTGGGAATCCGAGGAAGCACTCAACTATACACAGGAAGTGTATGAAGCTGTTGCCTATCATGCCATCGAAGCAAGCGCTGATTTGGCTGCCGAAAAAGGAAGCTATCCTCTATTCGAAGGATCCGACTGGCAGACAGGGGATTTTTTCATTAAACGAACGTTTGACCAAGAAGGGACATGGAACTGGAAAGCCTTGCAGGATAAGGTCTCCAAGAATGGAATGCGGAATGGATACTTGATGGCGGTTGCACCAAACTCCAGCACGTCTCTCATTGCAGGGAGCACAGCTAGCATCGACCCGGTCTTCAAAAAGTTTTATTCCGAAGAGAAAAAAGATTATAAAATCCCTGTCACCGCCCCTGACTTGTCTCATGAAACTTATGGATACTATCCATCCGCCTATGATGTTGACCAACATGCATCGATCAGACAGAACAGCATTAGACAGAAATATATCGATCAATCCGTCTCCTTCAACCTCTATGTGCGCAACAACATTCAGGCGAAAGAGCTGCTGGATTTGCATTTGTCAGCATGGAAACACGGATTGAAAACAACCTATTATACGCGGTCAACATCCAGCCAGGGAGAATTTGATGATTGTGAAGTCTGCTCATCATAAAAGGAGGAAAATCACCATGACGGCATCGCTACAAAAAAGAAAACTCGTCGATTACGAAGCACCAAACGCCTCTACCGGGGTGATCAACGGAAAAAGCTCGAACATATTGAATTGGGATGACACCCGCTATTCATGGGCTTATCCGATGTATAAGACCATGCTTTCAAACTTTTGGATCCCCAATGAAATCAACATGAGCAATGACCTGAAGCAGTGGCCTGCGCTCTCAGAGCAGGAACAGACGGCATTCAAAAAAATCATCGGACTGCTCGCTTTCCTGGATTCCATACAAACGGATTATTCAGGGAAAATCGCGGACTATTTGACCGACTCAAGTCTATCAGCCTTAATGCAAGTGCTCGCCTTTCAGGAAGTTGTCCATAACCAGTCTTATTCTTACGTTCTGTCTACGCTCGTCGATCAAGGAGAACAGGAGAAGATTTTTGATTACTGGAAGCATGATGAAGTGCTGAAAGAACGGAATACTTTTATTACCGATGGATATCAGACCTTCGCTGATGATCCTTCCGTGGACAGCTTCCTGAAGTCCATCGTATATGATGTCGTTCTTGAGGGCCTCTTCTTCTATGCCGGTTTCGCCTTCTTCTATAATCTAGCGAGGAATCAGAAGATGGTCTCCACGAGCACGATGATCAACTACATCAACCGTGATGAACAAATCCATGTCAGCTTGTTTGGTCATATCTTTAACGAAACATTAAACGAAAACCCAGAGTTGGATCACGACCACTACCGGACATTCGTGACCGATACGTTCCAACAGGCGGCTGATTTAGAAATCAAATGGGCACGTCACCTGATCGGAAATCAATTTCCGGGTATTCCGCTTCAGGATCTGGAGGACTATATTCGTTACATTGCCAACAAACGATGCAGGCTCCTCGGAGCAGAAAAACCGTTCCCTACTTATACAGAAAATCCATTGAAATGGATCCGGGCTTACCAGGAGGTCGATGAAGGAAAGTCCGACTTCTTCGAACAAAAATCACGGCAATATACTAAAGTATCCGAAACCAACGGCTTCGACGACCTATAATATAATCATTTACCAACTTTCACCCGACCAGGTCATCCATATTCTGGATGACCTGGTCTTCCTTTTTATCCAAGTAAGCGCTTTTATGTCAACTTTTCTTACATAACGCCAAAAAGTGTATTGATTTTTCAGAATATTTATTTTATAGTTAGATTTAATTACTTACTCATTGTGTGAGGAAACCTTACACAATGGTAAAAAGGAGGACTATAGTCATGAAAAAGGTAGAGGCAATCATCCGTCCAGAAGCTTTTCAAGATTTGAGGCAGAGCCTGGATGAGCTGGGTGTGAAAGGACTGACGGTTTCTGAGGTTGCCGGGTGCGGCCAACAAAAAGGCCAGGAAGGAATCTTCAGAGGCAGCCGTTTTGAAATTAAACTTTATCCAAAGGTGAAGGTGGAAATGGTCGTCGAGAACAACGAACTAGGAGCGGTCATTGATGTGATCATCAATACATGCGCGACAGATGAAGTTGGCGACGGAAAGATCTTCGTTTCTACAATTGATGAAGTGTTCCGCATCCGAACAGGAGAAACCGGCAAGCAGGCACTTATCTAATACTTTATTTCGAAAGGAAGAATTCATTTATGAAAAAAATTGTTCCTCTGTTCTTATTCGCTCTTCTTGGATTTCCGATTATTGCAAGTGCTGAAACAGCGGTATCTGCTGAAGCCGTTCTGCAATCCGTCGACATGGTTTGGATCATGATTGCCGCTTTCTTAGTATTCTTCATGCACGCAGGCTTTGCCATGGTCGAATCCGGATTCACCCGTTCAAAGAATGCCCTCAACATCCTTATGAAGAACTTCATGACGATGTCTATCGCCGCTGTCCTTTATTTTGTCGTTGGTTTTGGTATTATGTTCGGTACTTCCGGTGGGGGAATGATCGGAATGGACGGGTTTTTCCTAAGCGGTCAAGAAGACCAGATCGGTTTCTTCGTGTTTCAAGCGGTATTCGCAGCCACTTGCGCAACCATCATTTCCGGTGCTGTTGCAGAACGGATGAAACTAGGCTCCTACCTTCTACTCACGGTGGTTATGACAGGCTTCATTTACCCTGTCGTAGGACATTGGGTTTGGGGTGGCGGATGGCTTTCCGAGCTCGGATTTGTTGATTTTGCCGGTTCCACAGTGGTTCACTTAACAGGTGCGCTTGGGGCGATCGTCACCGTGATGTTCTTAGGACCCCGCCTTGGTAAATACAGTGGCAAGAAAGTAAACGTCATTCCCGGGCATAACATTCCATTAGGGGCTCTCGGTGTCTTCATCCTATGGTTTGGCTGGTTCGGATTTAACGGCGGAAGTACACTGGCTGCCGATCCATCTCTGGTCCCTTCTGTCATTGCAACCACCCTGCTGTCAGCATCCGCAGGAATCATCAGCTCCGCCTTCTATTCCTATGCAAAGTTCAAACGTATAGATGCCTCTCTTACGTTGAATGGTGCGCTTGCAGGATTAGTAGGGATCACAGCAGGAACAGCCAATGTTTCCTTAGTTGGAGCTCTGGCCATTGGTTTGATTGCCGGTATTATTTTAGTAGAGGCGGTTCAGTTTCTTGATCGAGTCGTCCGAATTGACGATCCAGTCGGAGCTATCGCTGTTCACGGCATTTGCGGCATTTGGGGTACGATTGCCGTCGGTCTTTTCGCTGTTGAAGGTGGTCTTTTCTACGGAGGTGGCGCAGGACTACTAGGCATTCAGGCGATCGGTGTCCTATCTGTCATTGCCTGGACGATGCTGACAACAGCAGCTGTTGTCTTCATTGTAAAAAGTACAGTCGGCATCCGCGTGTCAAGACAAGAGGAAATATCCGGTCTCGACTTCTCCGAGCACGGGTCTCAAGCCTACGAAACAAGCCGTGGAATTTTCAACGAGAACATCAACCCAAGCACAGACGGCGATTTCGGTGTCGGATTACTCCATAGACTCGACGGGTTGAATTCTGAATCTAAAACAAAAACACAAACCCCCGCAGAGACAAAAACAGCACAGTAAAACCAATCACAGATTCACCTTGGTCCCCCTATTATTCCAAGGTCAATCATATAAAAAAACTCCGGTTCCCCCTAAGGTGAGCCGGAGTTTTTAGTTCCTTCTGGCTATTTTGCGAACACACGTTCTTATTTTTCGCAAAATATGGTATCCTTGTAGATAGATACCGTTCTCTATTTCAAGATAAAGACTGTGGTAGAAAGGGTGTGAGGCCATCGATGAGCACATATGAATCTCTTATGATCATGTTAGCGTTCGGAACGTTCATCATTACGCTCCTTGCGCTCATCATAAAAATGAACAATAAAAAATAGACCTCCACACGTAACGGAGGTCAAAAATTCATGTTATGCGAACGGTATCCTGGCGACAGTTGCAGCTGTCGCCGTTTCACTTTTATTATAGCATAAATCCGTAATAACTGAAGAGGAAGCTTCAGCTCTTCTTCCTAGCACCACAGACAAACATCGACAGGATAACCGAAGTTCCACGTGAAACATTTTCCATCCTATCCATCACTCTCAGGCATCATTCTCCGAGGTTTATTTACACCCCTCCACGCAAAAACGATCAGCCATGAAAAGAGTAAGGCAGAAAAGAAACCATATGGCGGAATGGTCGCAAGCATCCCGACACTACTCAAACGCCCAATACTTAATCCCTTCCACAACGCACTACCAACAATACTGAATCCCATAAGGCTCGTTAGTATCAACGCTGTCTGTACCCACGGCTTGAATTCAACCGATAACCAGAACCACCAAAGGCACATCCAAATGAGCAGCACCGAAAAGATGGCTACGGAAAGAATGATGGCTTCCGTTCCGTACAAGAGGCTGAAGAAACCAATCACCGGACTGACGAGAACCATGATCACTAAAAAGCGGTAAGGACGATCGACTTTTTTTCTTGGCTTAACCGCCATCTCTTTTCGATACCGGCCAAAGAATCCAGTGATTACCGCCAATAAAAAAGCGACTCCATGAAAAAACAAAGCTAAAACAATCCATTCCCGTGTCGAGAGTGAACCGAAATTCTTAATAGGAAGACGGGAGATGAAAAGGAAAAGGCCAGCGAATGCTAAATATAGAAATCCAACATCAATGCTCAGCTCTTCCACCTTTGCCCCTTGCCGCAGCCGAAAGCGCCAAACCCCTCCCACTGCCACGGATAATGTGTATAAGAACCATATCAACCCCCAGGCTGCTGCTTCCCATCCAGCCTGCGTGGATAATGACAAGACGCCAGCTATGGAAAATGGGAGTAAACAGACCAGACACTGCCACAACCAATGTTCTGCACGATTTCCCCTGGACTCTTTGACTGCTTCTTCAAGCAAAAGTGGAATAAGGATAAATAAACTGAAACCGATCGAAAATTCCAGCCACTCAACAGAAAAGGAAAACTTCCATATCAGCCATAAGAAAAACCCCGCAACAGCTAGCCAACGTCCAGGTCTTTGCATTCCAAACCCCTCCGATAATGGGAGAGGACCGCATACACCTACGACCCTCCCCTCTTTTTTAAAAAGGAAAACGGTGATGTCTATCGAATACATAGATAAGATCATAAGAAATGAAACCAACCAAAACTTATTCTCGGGGAGTGTCGTCTAACAGATGAGGTGGGAAAAATTGATACGGAACCAACGCTCACAATCTACATATGAACCCGAAGAACATGGTGAGGAACGCCTGGAAGAATGGATTCAAGAATACGGCCATGATTTAAAATGGCTCGCTTATTCGTATGTAAAAGATTATGCAATCGCAGAAGATATCACTCAAGAAACATTTATTAAAGCATACCAGAAATATGCCACTTTCAAAAAAGAATCAACCATCAAAACCTGGTTGTACAAGATCACTATTAACTTGTGTAAAGATCATTTGAAAAGTTCCTACATGAAGAGGGTTGTCAAAAAAGGCACGGATCTTTTCCGCTCCATCCCTTCAACAAAGGAGACGCCGGAAGAATTTGTGCTGCAGCAGGATGAGGATGAAATCCTGCTGGCACACGTGCTGAAACTTGAAGATAAATACAGAGAAATTATCATTTTATATTACTTTGAAGAGTTCGACACCAATGAATTGGCTAACGTGCTGAATACAAGTCCTAACACAGTAAAGACTCGTTTAAGGCGCGCACGCCAACTACTGCAAGAACGGTTAACATCGGAAGGGAGTTCCCAGAGTGAGTGATTTGATTGATCGCAAATTAAAAAAAATGGATCAAAGCGTGAAGTATGATCAAGTCCCATTTGATAAAAGACATATGAAAAAAATGGTCTTGAAATCTTCTAAAAAAAAGCCAAAGAAACAACCACACAGAGGCGCGAAGACTCTACTCATCCCAACGGCAACCATTCTTCTGTTTACCGGCTGGCAGCTTTCACAAGACCAACAACCACCACAAACGGCTGGTTTATTGATGACTAAAGACACCATTCCCGAGCTGAAGACAGCAGCTGTAAAGGCTCCATCTACTTTTATAAAAGCCGACAACTCGCAAAAACATAAGACATCGATGATGGTCAGGGAAACGTACGTCATTCATGAGGACGAGCAATTTTTCCAAACAGCAAAGAGAGTCACACCCGAAGAGCTTGGAGAAGTAATTGGAACTATCAATCACAAAAACCCTGGCGAGGAGTCTGATGCACTAGACAGTGTGACCGCTTTTCTTCCCGAAACAAAGATTTACAGAATCAGAGGGGAAGAAGAAGGGCGAATCGCCATCCGAAGTTGGAGAAGTACAGGAGTAGGATCTGTAACCGCCAGTACACAAGGCTACTTTGTATTTGAAAAAGTTCAGATCAACCACAATAAAGAAAGCTGACCCCTTAGACGGAGAGCCCCCGTTAATGGCAGCTCTCCCCTTCATCAGAAATCCTAGTGATGGACACTATTACTCTCCCTCACGCTTCAAATAACCTTTCAATTGATCAAGGGACCGATAGATGTCTTCCTTGATTTTCGGATTATAAAAAACAGCAGCCGGATGGTAGAGAGGAACGACGGTATATTCATCCTCCGACATCCCATATCCCCCACCTTCCTCCTTCTGAACGGAAGTGGTGATCGCTTCACCAACGACATCACTAAGCTTTCCTTTGTTACCGGTCAACCGCTCATAAGCCACTCCCCCGAGAGCGATAATGATATCGGGTTTCATTTGTTCAATTTGGTAATCGAGCAGCTTAGCATGAGCATAGATTTCTTTTTGATTTGGTTTTCGGTTGGCTCTCCTTCTGCCACCCATCCCCTTTTTGTTCGTCTTCACCCACTTGTAGGGGCGGCTCCTCACTACACTGGTGATGTAAACATCTTCTCGGGACAAACCGAGGTAGTCGAGCTGTTTGTCCAGTTCGTCCCCCGCCCTCCCAATGAAGGGTTCCCCTTTCACCGCTTCGTTTTCACCAGGAGCTTCGCCGACAATCATGACCCTCCCACGATCGTCACCTTTTCCAAGAACGAAACCTTCGACATCATATGGTTCTATTCTCTTTTTCGCTTCATTCACTAAATGTTCAGGCCACTCCATCCTCTCACCCCCTTTTATTCCTCATCATCTTTTCCTCTTTCATTCGTTCAGAAATTGCCTGGTTGAAAATATATCCATTCTCTTTCGCGCCAACTCTATCATTTCATCTGAAACGCTAGATACGTAGTGACAAAATAGCTCACAATAATTAAAAAAGAAGGGATCAAGTAATTCCATGCGCGAACATTCTTACGTGTGATGCTGTAAATAATCAACAGAATGAACACGATGGATGTCACTCCTGTAACCATGTTTGCAGGAGAGGACTGCTGTAGAAGGTTTCCTTTTAAATAGATAAAATCTGTAATCGCAAGAATCATCAGGTTGAAAGCATTACTCCCAAGCAACGAGCTGATTCCAAGATTGAAATTCCTGAGTTTGAGGGCGGTTCCTACACTGACGGCATCCGGTAAAGACGTACTGATGGCTACCAAGAAGGCACCAATGAATGAAGCACCGATTCCTGTAATGACAGAAATCCGCTCAGCCGTAATGGTTAACACACTACCGATAACCATAATAAGAAAAGCATATAGAATAAAGCGCCAAAGGACATCTTTGTATGAATATTCTTTGTATCGTTCATTTTGCCGTTTCACTTTTCTACCTTGGTACTCTGTCCGGTCATTGATGAACTTCGAACCAATAAAGTAGAGAATCACAATGACAATGGATGTGTAACTTATGTGGAAAATATGGGTCGGAAGAGTCAAACTCAAACCGGCCATGACGATGAGTGTCATAAAAATCACAAGCCAGCCATACAACTTACTTTCCACCGTTGCATGTGTCAATATTTGATAGCGGCGGTAGACAATATCAAAAATCGCAAGCCCCATGATGTTGAACAGGTTGCTTCCGATTAAGTTTCCAACAGCCAGATCAGGACTGTCGATGACAATCGCCGTAACGCTTGAGGTCAGTTCAGGCAGCGATATGGCTATACCAATGATCGCGCCCATGAATGCGGAAGACGCTCTCGTTTTTTCTTTTACCGCATCCCCAAACACCGCAAGCCTTGAGGCTATGAAAAAGGTTAAAATTCCTGATATAAAAAATAGAGCAAAAATCATCCAGTCGCTCATATAAAAACTCCTTCAAATCAACTTCAATATGGCATTTTTCAACCATTCCCTTCCCTCCACACCCGTAAACAGTAAATGAATGGAACGCGACAAGTATTTCCCCTTCTCACACAGAAAGCTCAGCGCCTCGGCGGCACTGAGCTTTTGTTTTACTGGTGAACAGGTTCTGTCTCTCTCTCTTTAATTAAATCCGCGGTCAGCTGACCGGACAATGTTACCATTGGTACGCCTCCGCCCGGGTGGGTGGAGCCGCCGACAAAATAGAGCCCCTCATAAATTTGACTCTTGGAAGGTATTTTAAATCCACCATTAGACTTGCGGTCAGCCGCTATTCCATAAATAGATCCGCCATTCGGACCGTACAAAGCTTCGAGATCTTCAGGGGTAAAACGATACTCAAATTCAATCGAATCGCGCAGCCCTTCCATGCCCATGCGTTCTAACTTATCCAACACCGTTTCACGGTAAGCATCCCAGTCGATCGGTTTACGCTTCTTGTTTTCAAGCGGCGGGACGTGCGTCAGAACAAACAAGTTGTCTTTCCCTTCAGGCGCCTGCGTTTCATCAGACCTCGCAGAAATTCCGATATAAATCGTCGGGTCATCCGCCGGCTTGCCTTCCTCAAAAATTTGTTTGAATTCTTTTTCCGGGTCGTCAGAGAAAAGGAAGTTATGATGCTTCAAGTTCTCAAATTTGCGATCTGTACCCAGCAACAACACAAGCCCCGATACAGTCGGGTCGAATTTTTTCTCGAGCGCTTTTGTTTCTTTCTTCACCTTGGATGTTTGCGGGGCCAGCTTCCGGTAAGCCGGGATGACCTCAAGGTTCGAAATAACAACATCCGCTTCGTGAATCGTTCCTTCGGCCGTTTCTACACCAATGACACGATCACCATCCACCACCAATTGCTGGACCGGAGTATTCAGTTCCACATCGATACGCAGCTCTTCCATCAAACGCCCCATGCCTTCCGCAATTTTGTACATGCCGCCTTTTACATAATGTATACCAAGCCCAAGCTGAACATAAGCAAGCTGATTTAAAATAGCCGGTGTAGCATAAGGGTTGGAACCTACGTACATCACGAAATAATTGAACAGCTGTTCCAAATATTTGTTATCAAAGTGCTTGTGCGTCGCTTTCGCTACTGTATTCATTGGATCCATCTGGAATAATTCACTCAATTTATGATGCTTCTTCAAATCTTTTAAGTCTTCGATACTATATTTATAAAAACTCTTCATACATAGTTCATACATATCCTGACTGTAGGACAGGAAATCTGTCAACTTTCGGTTCGGCCGTTCGGTGACCTTGGCCATCTCCTCCAGCATATTAGGTAGATCGCTTGTGACATCAAGTTGTGTACCATCTTCAAAAAAGGTACGCCATTGCGGTTCAACCCGCTCTACAGTGATGTAGTCCTCAAGACGACGGTGCACACTTTCAAAAAGCTGTTCAAGAACCCAGGGCATCGTCAATATCGAAGGTCCCGTATCAAACGTGAACCCTTTCCCTTCCCTGCGGTTCAGCTTCCCACCTATGTTGCTGTTTTTTTCAATGATCTTTACGTCATATCCATCCGCTGACAATCGAATTGCTGCTGACATACCACCTAAACCTGCTCCCACTACAACCGCTGTTTTCTTTTTCAAAACCATCCACCTCCAAAATTAGTAAACAAAAGGAATCAGCCGGTACCTAGTACGGCGCCATTCCCTGTACCTGTCTCCATGCTGCTCCACGAGCATCGCTTCTTCGAGCTTAATTCTATGTAGTAATGCGATCGTCATGAAAATTCCACTGATGAGTGCAGCATACAGGTTGCCGAGTCCTGAACAAAACCCGATAATGATGAATAAAAGCCCTGTATAAAGAGGGTGTCTGAGTAAACGATATGGACCACTGCTTACAAGGCGGTCCCCTTCCTGAACAGAGACGTTTCGGGTAAATTGATCTTTCAGATGAAGAATCCCCCAATACCTCAGACCCACTCCAAAGGCATAGAACACCAACCCCATCCACCAGATACCACGATGATAGAAAATTCCAATGTTCCATTCCTGCATAAAAAGCGAAAACGCGAGCGTCACGACCACGGTCGCGAGGATCAGCAGAAAAGAACGGCGTTCATAAGAACCACTTCCTCCTGACCGATCATTTCTGAAGATAAAAAACTCTGCCAGCCAAAAGGTTGTCACTACTAAAAATAATCCGTCAAACAGGGTCATGGAGCACCCATCCTCTCTGGATACTATCTTCCATTCTTCCCTTTACAGCCTGCATATAAACCGCGGCTCCCTACTCATTTTCATCCATTCCACCCCTCGCATATTTGTTCCATTTCCATTACAATAGCAACAATAATAAAGAAAGGGGTTATAGACGTTGGACCTTTTTTATAGTGTTTTTATCATCTGCGCTGTCATCGCCACTTTCTTCGTGATTTTTAAAAAATTGACGAAGTCCACATATTGGACCATGGCGATTGTAGGCGCCCTATACATAACCATTCTATTATTCAGTTTTTTCTATGATTTACCTTAAAAATCCTTGTTTTGTTTATTGATCGCTTCCCGGATATGATAGAGTTCCGCATACATAGCCGTCGCATAAACACTGATGATACTCAAGAACATAGAAAGGACGAATACGGAACCATCAAGACCGAATCCCAGAACAGACGAAAAGCCGATGATGGCACCAATAATGACACCGATCCCTGTAAGAAAGATTATTTTTTGTAAAGTCACTGAATAAAACATCGTATCACCTCTTCCAAATTATCTATCTGTTACTATACCCATCAGAGGCCTCGGATACACGTCACCCCTCTCCTATTCTTCGTTACTAATATTCTGCTTTCCTGGCCAAAACCCTTTGTTTCCTACTAACAATTCGTGCTCCTTATAAAAAAAGTCCGGCTGCTTGAAAATGACAGCCGGACTCATATAAATAATTATTCCCCTTACACAAACGCCCCCTTTTCTTGAAGACTCAGTTTCGAGATGATTGTAAGGTTCTAGGGGCTCCGGGAAAAGGTTCGCTTTCCATGGGGCGGGCGGTGAGCCTCCTCAGGCTACGCCTTCCGGGGTCTCACCTGTCCCACACGTCCCATAGGAGTCTCACCGTTTCCCTCCGCCCCTTGACCTTTTAAGTGTCTCGAA
>NZ_JAYLVQ010000012.1:0-35071 GCF_035818575.1 Halobacillus sp. HZG1 | reverse complement strand
GTTGGGAAGCTGCGAGACTCCCGTGGGAGAAAGGAGATCGGCGAGATCCCGCAGGGCGTAGCCCGAGGAAGCTCGCCACTCCCCCACAGGAAAGCGAGTAGCTTCCCAGCCATCCCCGACGCCCAATAAGGTAACGAAACCCGAAAACATCTCGAAACTGAGTCTTCAAGAAACCTGCCATTTACTTTAATAAGGAGAAATAAAAAAAGATGCCAGTGTACGCTGGCATCAGACCGTAGGGAAATTTTCCATGGCGTGGTAAACCATGTACCTCGAGCTTTCGTGAACTCTCAGTAATATAAAGTATGCCCGTATCCTCTCATTGCCTTGGCATTCACCTAGTATTTTTACAAACTATGAAGATTCTTAGAATAATAGGCAACTATACAAGCACTCTCTATGAATAGCCATAGAATGTATAGAAAAACAAAGAAGGAGATGTTTTAATGAGTTGTAAAGGAAAAGATAACAGCTGCGTTCGCGATGTGATCAAAGAAATCATCAAAGCTCAAGATGAAGTGGCTGCTTTGATGGATAATGGGTGTTGTGATGTCAGCTGTGAGCGTTCCATCCGTGATTTGCTTTCACCTGCTGATGAAACTCCACGTAACACTACTGTTCCATTCATTTTGTACTGCAAAGACTGCAAGCCATTCGTCGGAAGTGGTGTCATTCGCAAGCAACTGGGAATGTCTGAAAACACATTTCTTGATTGCCTAAGCTCTCCAATTTTCAGAGCTAAAAAATTCACGAATGATGGAAAATGCGTGAAGCTGGAGCTTTTGATCCCTGTTACAATGGGAGGATCACAACCAGAGAGATCCTGTAACGGAAAACATGTGTGTGACTATTTCCCAGGAAACTCTATCCGTAATCTTCGTGCGACAGGAGTCTGCATTACTGTAGACCTTGATTGCTTCTGCAGCATCACATGTCTAGAGCCTACTACTCCATTGATGGCGACACGCCAGGAAATGGACGACGCTATGTCTCAATTCGAAGATTAATTAAAAAACGTGCATGGAACCTTGTTCCTGCACGTTTTTTTACATAATAGATACACGGATCGGATAATAAGCGCGCGTAACTTCTCCATCTGTGTTCTCCCACTGGACCCCGATACGGTAAACCTTTTCTGAATCATCCAATCCATAGACTTCAAAACTGGTACCATCTACAGAGGTGGTAGTAACGGAGTTGGTATCCATTTTATCGTAGAAGATCATATCTGGGTCTCTTGTAGAGAAACTCAATGTTATTTCTGTGGACCTTTGCAACTCATAATCTTTTATCTTCAGTTCTTTCTCCAATTGAGAAATGGACCGCTGCTCTTCAGAAACAGAACAATTTTTCTCGTGTAGGCAAACAACCTTACCCTTTAAAGGATACGACTCTCCTTTTACTTCTAAAGTAATTTCCTGGATTGTATCTTTTTTGAGCGCTTCCTGCTTATCCTTTCCATTACTAAAGTAACTCACACTCAGAATGAATATTAATAGTGCGACAACGATGCTGTATTTTTTCATATGATTAACCTTTCACCACTGGATTCATCCCCCACCATCCGTTTCGTTTTCGAATGGTTACAATCTGTCCAATATGGTAAGCATTGTGCATGAATAAATTCGACAGGGTTTCTGCCCACATTTCAAGTTTTTCTTGACTGCAGGATAGAACCTCTTGTTTAAACATCGTCATGACCATTTGGAAGTCAGCCACTCTTGCATGCCACTGCACTTGTCCGTGATTTTGAAACGTATCATAGTGGCGCGGGCGTTCAGCGACTTCCTCTCCGCGGAATCGACTTAAGTAACGTTCATTGTAAAAATAAAGATGATGCACAATTTCAGCAATAGAATGGTGCTGGTCATGCAGTTTCTCCACCGCTTGTGGTTCTTCCAATTCTCTTACGGCATAATTGAAACAGACAAACCAGCTGTTTTCATCATGAACAGATCTCAACTGTTCCAATAACACTTCTCTAAGAGCCATGTAAAACACCTCCTTGTTTGGATATTCCCTTTTTTAATAACCTTAAGTCAATCCTATTGGAAAGATTAGTTATTCCATTTATAATGAAGATAAAGGATGATCCTCTCACATTCACACCTATAGAGGCTCATTTTATAGAGAGGAGCTTGCGAATGGAAACGAACCAAGCTTTACACGACTTTCTTCTCCATAAAGCGAAAGTTTTAACAGAAGAATGGTACAATTCATTAAATCAACATGATGTGTCAGGAGTATATGCATCCAAAGATTCGGAAACCGTCAAAAATCTAAAAGCACAAAATTATGAATTTCATAAATATATGCGTCAGCTTTTTATCCTTGACCGCGATGAATTCTTCAGCCAAATCAATGGGTGGATTATTGAAATTGGCAGAGACCCCAACCATTTAAATACACCAACACATGAAATTATCCGGGAATTCATGCGTGTTCGTGAACAATATCTGGATTTTCTGGAAGAGTTTATCCTCCAGCATGAAACCCCTGTTTCCCGAGATCTGGAAAATGAATGGAAACGTTTGTTAATTGAAGTCTTTGATGAAATCATGTTCAAGGTTTCAGAAGAAAAGTCCAACCAGCTGAATAAAAAGATTGATCACCAACGCACGGTGATCAACGAATTAAGTTCACCTCTTATACAATTATCAAACGACCGTGCCCTTCTTCCGCTGGTCGGTAATATCGATACCGAACGTGCTACATCGATTCAGGAGAACACCTTGAAAAATTGTACGGAAGAGAACATCGATGTTCTCTATATCGATCTATCAGGTGTTTATCTCGTCGACACCATGGTGGCCCAGCAGATTTTTCAATTGATTGATAGTTTACAATTGATCGGTGTTTCATCGACCGTTGTCGGTATTCGACCGGAAATTGCTCAAACAGCTGTGCAGCTCGGTGTCGATTTCAAAAATGTCACAACTACCGCGACGCTTTCCCAAGCGATGGCCGGTCAATCCTTTTAATCACCAGAACTCCCTGCCAAGGGGGTTCTATTTTTTATTACTTCAATCATTCTCTTTAAAAAAGGAAGGGTATAGGTTTCATATCCCAGACACTCCTCGAGCCACTCCAAATGTTTTTCCATCATAACAGCCATTTGGCCTACAGCCTTATCATGTTCCTCTAATGAAACCGAGCGATATACGTTCTCCATCTCCTGAACGTGAGCAGATGGAAGTGCATATGGGACAGTCTTCAAGCCAAGCTGTGCTCGATCCGGTGCGTATTTTTGTAAAAGAATCTTCCCCACATTCACACCTATATCGTTAGCTACCTTTACAGCCCAAATGTCATTCCCACGATCAGCCGCTTTCTTGTATTGCAGGAAGAAGAAAGCAATGTCATCGACCGCATATAAAAAATCCTTTTCAGATAAATAGAGATTCTGATGAGGTATATGCTTTGCCATACGTTGTTCCGGATCATAGAGAACACGGAAGAAATCTTTATGTACGAGCGTTTCCTCAGTAACTGTAAAAAGGTCGACGTGCAGGAGATTTTCATATACAGCAATAATTTGAGGAGCGATAATAAAAATATCATCATAGAAAATGATAGGCTGATAGCTTTGAAGGTGCTTTTGTCTATTATTCAAAAATGCTTCTTTGTCGGCCTCGTCAACCAGCACATACAAATCCACATCTGAGTGATCATCTTCCTCTTCCCGGCCCATCGAGCCTTTTAGGAAAACAGCCTTCACAAGATTATCTTTCTGCAAACTTTCCGTTATCGTTTCTACTGCTTCTCTCTGTCTCATCCTACCCCTCCTAAAGATAAAGATTACATCATCATATAATAGAATGAATTTTTTGTAAAAGGAGTTTGAATATGCCTCGAAAAAAATCACTAGAACTTTTAAAGCTTGAATCTCTTCTTCATCGAATTTCCTACCCGTCATCCTCTCAGAGAAGAAATAGCAACCCGCCTGGGCCGCTTGTCTGCCGGGCATTTTGGTGAAACAACTGTTGATTACTACATGGAGTACTTGCCGGGAAGAAGCATACAGGATGTCAGGCTCCATGATGGTGTGCGGTCTTTTCAGATTGATGCGCTTCTCCTTTATCAGGAATGCTTGGTCCTTCTAGAAATAAAGAATTATAAAGGAGAGTTGCAGTTCGACCTCGACCACAGGAAACTTTTAAGAACGGTAGAAGGAAAAAGTGAGATATTCCAGGATCCTTTTGTACAAGTGGAACTGCAGAAATTTCAGTTACAACGCTGGATAAAGATGTCCGGCTTCCCCTCCATCCCTATCTACTCTTTCATAGTCATCGCAAACTCGAACGCCTCCCTTACCTTTCAAGGAGCAGACCTTAGTAAAAGAAAAAGAGTCCTTCTCGTTAAACAGCTCCCTACTTATCTCACAACATTAATCGAAGGTTGCAAAGGAGAGAGCGCATGGACTGAAGATCACTTGGAAGAATTCTCATCAAGGGTTAAAGCAGCATATACCCCTCACCATTCAGACGTCATTTTAGAATATGGTCTTTCAAAAGATGAGCTCAAATGGGGTGTTCCGTGTCCTTCTTGTCGCATACTAGGCATGGCGCGGCGACGTGATCATTGGCTTTGCGGACGGTGTGGAACGAAATCTAAGGATGCGCATTTACATTTGTTAAGAGATCATCAATTACTGATTGGAGACACGATTACAAATGCAGAGTTCCGCGTTTCTGCGGGGATCGGTTCCGTTAAGGTTGCGCGTACTCTCTTAAACCAATGTTGCTCCCACAACAACCGCCACTCCAAAGCAAGAATATATACGATAGATTTAATTAGGTAACTTTCAAGAGTCGTTAAGTCACTTTCGTTACTAGTTAGGTCACTTTAAATTCAGTTAGGTCACTTTGCGATCGCGTTAAGTCACTTTCGACCCACGTTAGGGCACTTTCCTCCCGTCCTCAGCGCAAAAAAAGAAGGGAAACTCCTGAGAGTCTCCCTTCCGCTAAAAACCTTATCGGATCTGGCCGGTACCCTTCATCAAGAACTTCACTGTCGTCAGTGCAGGAAGCCCCATCGGGCCACGGGCATGTAATTTTTGGGTGGAAATACCGATTTCAGCTCCAAAGCCTAGCGCACCACCGTCTGTGAAACGTGTGGACGCATTGTGATAAAGTGCGGCAGCATCCACAAGTGCAAAGAATGTCTCTGCTGCTTCTGCATCTTCGGTCACAATCGCTTCTGAGTGTTTCGTACCGTAAGTTTCAATGTGTGCTATCGCATCGGTTAGATCATCCACAGCTTTCACGGCAATATCTGTGCTCAAATATTCGTTCGCCCAGTCGTCTTCACCGGCAAGTACAGAACCCGGAATGATATCCAGGATATACTCATCGCCGTGCACAGCAATGTTGTTTTCTATCAAGGCAGCGATAAGTGCGTCTTTATTGTCGTTCAACCATTCTTTGTGGACAACGAGTGTTTCAGCAGCGTTACATACCGCCGGACGATCTGTTTTCGCGTTCACGAGAATGTTGATCGCTTTCTCAACATCGGCATGTTTATCCACATAGATGTGGCAGTTCCCAACACCTGTTTCGAGTACAGGTACTGTTGCATTCTCAACAACAGCCTGGATTAGCTTGCCGCCACCACGTGGAATGAGTACGTCGATGTGCTCTTTCATTTTGAAAAGTTCATTCGTTGCGGAACGGTCTGTAGAGGCAATGAATTGTACCGCTTCTTTCGGAATCTTCGTTTCTTCAAGACCACGGTGCATGACTTCTACGATGGCCTGGTTTGAGTTGATCGCAGAAGATCCACCTTTCAGTACAATGGCATTACCGGATTTCAATGCTAGACCAGTTGCATCAACGGTTACGTTCGGGCGCGCTTCATAAATCATACCGATGACACCTAGGGGTACAGTTACCTTTTCAACTTGCAAGCCATTTTCAAGCGTCCAATCTGTCACTACTTGACCTGTTGGATCTTCAAGTTTGGAAACATCGCGTAACCCCTGAGCAAACTCAGCGACACGCTCTTGAGAAAGAGAAAGACGGTCCATAAATGCATCAGTGAAGCCTTTTTCACGACCGTTGGCCAAATCTTTCTCATTAGCAGCTAGAATCGTCTCGTATTCGCGTTCAAGTACATCAGCTAAGTGACTTAGCGCCTGGTTTTTCTCTTCTTCAGAAAGGATCATCAATTTTTTCGAAGCTTTCTTCGCTTCAATTGCTTGTGCTTCAACGTTCACATTCGTTGTTAGTGTCATCAAAGACCTCCTTGATTATTTTAAACACCTACGGGCAGGGCAACGTCTAAGTGGCAGACGAAATCTTTGCGTTCGATGGCTGCCTGTTCATATGATTCAAGTTCAGGTTCTGTCAGGCTGATCATTTTTTCCATCTCTTCAGAAGAGTAGTTGACAACGCCTAGTCCGATCTCATCTCCATCAAGTCCGTGAATGCGGACGACGGCACCTTTTTCAAAACGTCCTTTTACATGATGAACGTTCATAGGAAGAAGACTCTTCTTCATTTCAACGATCGATTCTTTCGCACGATGGTCGATAATAACTTCACCTTCAGGTCCAGAGTTGAAGGCAATCCACTGCTTCTTCTGGTCAAGGTTTTCAGAGTCTGTCGTTGTTTCAAAATACGTTCCTGTTGCATCTCCGTACACAGCATCATAAACGATGTTCGGTGTATTTGCCTTTCCTAAGAAGGAAGAGATGCCCGATGCCATGGAAATTTTGAAAGCGTCAATCTTGGACTTCATACCGCCTGTGCCGACTGCACTACCTGGGTCACCAGCTGCGGCTTCAATTTCCGGGGTAATTTCGTGGACTTTATCAAGTAGTTTAGCATCTTCATTCTTTCTAGGGTCTGCATCGTAAAGTCCGTCAATATCGGATAGAATGATCAATTGATCGGCATCGACAAGGCCTGCGACTTTAGCAGAAAGTGTGTCGTTATCCCCGAATTTCAAACGATCGATCGTAATCGTGTCATTTTCATTGACGATCGGAATAATGCCGCGCTCAAGCAGGACATTAATCGTGTTACGTGCATTGTTATAGCGGTCTTCATCAGAGAAGTCGCTGCGAGTAATGAGGATCTGTGAACCCATATAACCGTGGGATAGGAAAAGATCGGAATAAGATTCCATCAACAATCCTTGGCCAATGGATGCAGCTGCCTGTTTTTCAGGTAAAGAGCTTGGGCGCTCAAGACAGCCGAGTTTACGATAACCTGCGGCTACAGCTCCTGAGGATACGAGTAAAACCTCGTGGCCGTCGTCTTTCAGTTGGACGACTTCATCTACTAATTTCTCTAATTTACGGCGGCTAACTTCTCCGTGCATACTAGTCAGGGAACTACTCCCTATTTTAATAACTACCCTTTTTTTATCTTGACTCAACATATCACTCCTGTTTAACATTTTCGCATCGATTTACTTCGTTTATTTACTGCCTACAAGTAGTCCTTCAAGTTCTTTGCTCAATTCTTTCGAACGACTGGCTGCTCCTTTGATCGCTTCAGAGATGGCATAACCTCCGCCAGCCTGATCAAGAGCGTTCAGCCCTGCTGCTGTCGTACCATTCGGTGAGGTCACATTTTCACGTAGTTCTGTCGGGCTTTCATCACGTTCAAGCATCATTTTTGCTGCTCCAAGCAATGTTTGTGCTCCGATTTCACGAAGAGTTTCACGATCCATGCCTTCTGCACGGCCTGTTTCTTCAATGTGTTCCATCAAGTAATAGAAGTAAGCAGGTCCGCTTCCAGCTATTCCTGTAAAGACGTCCATTTTATCTTCTTCAATGATGAAAACTTCACCAATGGATTTCATTAATTCTTTCGCGACAAGTACATTGTCCATGTCCGCGAAACGTCCTGGTGAGATAGCTGTCGCCGATTCGCGAAGCATGCTTGACGTATTCGGCATCACACGGATGACCTGTTGTCCGTCGTTCAATCGATCTTCCATATATGATGTTGAGATTCCCGCAAGTACAGAAACAAGCACTTGGTTTGCTGTCAATTTATCTTTCAAATCGGCAAGTACTGCATCAATATCTTTTGGCTTCATCGCCAAAATGAACTGATCGACTTCTTGAAAGTTCAATTCATCTTTTAAAACTGTGCGTACGCCGTATTTATCATTGATTGTGTTTAAACGTTCCTGATTACTTCTATTGGTCACGATGATGTTCTCAGCTGGAATATTACCGGATTCCACCATGCCTGAAATCATCGCCTCAGCCATAGAGCCTGCACCTAGAAAAGCAATCGTTTGTTTAATCATATTGGGTTAATCTCTCCCGTTCGCATTTTTTGTTCGCTTTATTTAAGACGTTTTTCATCATAACACTGGGCAAAACTTATTCAAGGGGTTTTTGGCAAGTCGGGTCTATATACGCCAATTAGTTAGTGTAAACGGTTTCATGGAGAGGTATTTCCAATTCATCGCTTCTCATCGCAAATAATCTCGTCTCAGACATGTATTTGCGGGTTGAATTTTTAAGAAAAGCCGGAGAAAGCAAAATTGAGGGAATTATCAGACTTTATTTCTTTTCGTTAGAGCATATAAAAAACCATCTGTTGAGGGTTCAACAGATGGTCATCCTTCATTAATGAAATGATTCAGTTTGGCCAGTTGCTGATTCAGTTCCCCAATGGGGACGAAGCGGGCTTTACGGAATAGCTCTTTCCCTTCCGAGTAAATCAAAACGGCAGGCACCGTCATGACTGAAAACTCACCGGCCACTTGCGGAACTTCATCAGCGTTTACATGTCTTGATTCAATTTCAGGGTATTCCTTCAACAGGCTTTCCACTTGCGGTAGCAAACCATGGCAGACCGAACATCCCGGCCTGGAAACATACACTATTGAAAGGGGATGTTCATGAACAAATGCCTGAAGTTCTTCAATGGTGTTTACGGATTCCACTTTTCTCACCTCTGCTCCATTATATCAAGGAATAGATCAAAATGCCTGCAATAGAACTTAATTCAAACGATCAGGGTGGACCTGCTGGTGCTGCTTAGTCTCTACTTCTTTAAATAAATCTTCTGTAGGCGGTTTTTCAGTCGGCAACTGTGTAGCCTGATCGGGATTTAACATCTTTTTTAACGAAAGGATTTCCTGATATAAATCATCAATATCCTGCTTTGTCGCTGGTTTTTTTTGATTTTTCAACTCAAACCCGACCTGCCCATTCGGTTCCAGGGTCGCCGATTTAAGATCATCAATGGAAGTAACATTACTCTGCCTTAATTTCATTTCAAGCTGATCGACAGTAAAGCGCAGCTTCTTAATATTTTTTTCATTCAGCTGTCCGTTCTCAATAATGGAAACAGACCGTCCTGTAAGAAAACGTTCCATAAAATCAAATTTCACCTGGCTGAATTCCATCACCATCAATGTAAGCACGAGCACTCCCCCTACGCCGAACGTCACCCATATATTTTTTCCAGCCACCGGTTGAATCAGTAAGGAACCAATCGCAATCATAATGACCGTCTGCGATAACGTCATTTGTGAAATGGACTTCCTGCCAGCAACCCGTAATATGATTGTACCGACAATAATAATGAGAACGGCTTTCCAAATCCAATCCATGATCAATCACCTCTCTTCGTATAATCACCTATTTAAACCAGGATATTCTCAAAGAAGGGATTGCAAAAGGAAATGCTTTCCGCTATAATTTTTTCAAATATAGAAATTCTAGGAAAAAGAGAGTAACTGTCTGGAACAGATCAGCGACTCAGGGGTGGTGGAAGCCTGAGCAGGATTTCAGTAGTGAAACGGACTTTTGAGAAGCTTTCCTGAACCATGGAGTAGGGAAAAGCCGGGGATGCCCCCGTTAACAACATCGAGTGGCTATACGATAGCTATAAGAGTGGTACCGCGAGCACAAACCTCGTCTCTTTATTTGAGACGGGGTTTTTTATTTTTATGGAGGTGTCGTTCATGGAAAAACAAATACTTGCCCTGCAGATCGCTCATATCCTCGGGGAAGAATATCAGCGAGAGTGGGTGCAGCAACTTATTGAAGTTCCCAAACAGCAGGACCACGGTGACCTGGCTTTTCCCTGCTTCCCGCTGGCGAAGTCTTTGAAAAAGAGTCCGGGGCTGATTGCTGATGAGATTTCCAGCCAAATAAAACACCCGATTTTCAAGGAAGTACAAACAGTAGGCGGCTACATCAATATATTTCTTGATCAGGTGTTTGTCGCTGACCACGGCTTGAAGCAGTTTTACCAAGAGCCGGAAGCCTATGGATCACATGAATTTGGAAAAGGAAAGACAATCGTCCTGGATATGTCAGCACCGAATATTGCCAAACCTTTTTCTATGGGACATTTAAGATCAACAGTGATTGGAAATGCTCTCTCAAACCTTGCACAAAAATGTGGGTATAAGACAGTAAAAATTAATTACATTGGAGACTACGGCACCCAGTTCGGAAAACTATTAGCCGCTTACCTCAAATGGGGGGAAGAAGAAAGTCTCAAGCAGAATCCGATTCAAGAATTGACCCGCGTGTATGTGAAGTTCCACCATGCTTCGAAAGAAGATCCAGCATTCATTGATGAAGGAAGAGAATGGTTCAAAAAATTGGAGAATAACGATCAAGAGGCCGTCACTCTCTGGAAGTGGTTCAAATCCGTATCACTTGAAGAGTTTGAAGAAATTTATAAACTTTTAGGAATCACCTTCGACTTGACCCGTGGCGAAGCCTATTACAATGACAAAATGGGTGCCACCATTGATATGTTGCAGGAAAAAGGGTTGTTGGAAGAATCGGAAGGTGCGCAAGTCGTACGCCTCGATGAGGAAAAGTTACCACCGTGCCTGATTCGAAAGAGCAATGGCACGACCATTTATGCCACAAGAGATTTAACAGCTGCGATTGACCGTAAGCAAACGTATGATTTTGATGAAGCCCTCTATGTAGTTGGCCATGAGCAAACCCTTCATTTCCAACAGGTTAAACATGTGTTGAAGAAAGCCGAGTTTTCCTGGGCGGATCAATTAAGACATATCTCATTCGGAATGATGCTGCAGGATGGCAAGAAGATGTCCACTCGTCAGGGGAAGACTGTTTTACTGGAACAAGCATTACAGGAAGCTATTTCAGTGGCAGCTAAAAATATAAAAGAAAAGAACCCTGATTTGGTGAACGCTCAAGAAGTCGCGGAACAAGTGGGGGTAGGGGCCGTCATCTTTCATGACCTTAAACACGACCGACGCAATGATGTAGAATTTTCTTTAGAGAACATGCTAACCTTTGAGGGTCATACAGCGCCTTACCTGCAATATACGTATGCGCGTACCGTCTCTTTACTGGAAAGAGGGAACTTTGATCCCAAACATCCTGTAACAGACGTCCACGCAGAAACCGCTTGGCCACTAATTAAAACTTTCCGCCTTTTCCCTGAAGTCATTGAGAAGGCCTATAAAGAATATGATCCATCCAAACTTGCGAGACACCTGTTAGATGTAGCGAGTCACTTCAATAAATTTTATGCCCATACAAAAGTGTTAGGAAGTGAGGAAGAACAAGCACTCCTCTCCCTGATTTATGCCGTGAACGTTCAATTGAAAGAAGGTTTAACCATTCTTGGAATTCAGGCCCCTGAGAACATGTAGCATAGTGAACTTTAGCACTTCCACCTTACTTCTATTATAATAGAAGTAACAAAAGGGAGAGGAGCGCATCCTATGTACCCGATTTATTATGGACTTGCAATCATCGCCTCGGTAGCCGCACTGATTGGCACGATCATTATAGCCCGGCAAGTAACCAGACCGGAAAACACATCTTCACCAGAAGATGATGCCAAGCAGTTGAAGAACGCAGGAAGTGACACGGGGAGTATTCCGCTACTTACGACCATATACGCCATAACGTTTGTCATTACAGCCATTCTTATGTGGATTTTTATTTTTTAACATGTTTAAGGAGAAAGGGTGCGCCTTTTCTCCTTTTTCATTTCAGGATGGGGATTTTACAATCAAATCGGCTTGTCTTTCAGGATCCACCGTTGCGATGTAATAATCTTCCGCTTTCCAGTACCGTTCTTTAAATTTAGTGATTTTCTTTCGCGTTCCCTCCCCTTCCCTTGAAAATCTTAATTCTCTTGAACACTGGAGATAGACCACAAAATCAAAAAATCCCCGCCATTCTTCCCTTTGTAGAAAAACGCCTTCCAAAATAACTAAGCCACTCTCTTTTTCTAGTGCTTTAAATAATTCTCCCTTCAATGCTTGAACATCCCATTGGAGAAAATAATATTCGTACCATGGCTCATATCCTGTGTGATACCTCTTTTCTCTTTCCACAACATAATCATCGATATGATACGTCACAACTGGAAGAGAGGCTTTCTGTAGTTTATTTTGAATTTTCTCCGTAAGCGTCGTCTTTCCTGAGCGACTCAAGCCATCGATTCCTAATATAAATCTGTCTCCTTCATTTAATGAAGGAAGTCTTCGAAGAATTTCTTCAACCACCCTCTCTTCCTCCTTTCGCTTCATTTATTCAATAGTATGGCAGTTTTTTTGAAGACTCAGTTTCGAGACTTTTGTTGAGGGGATAGGGCTTCGGGGAATCGCTCGCTTTCCAACAACCCCCGATGCTCAACCCAGGCAACGAACCCAGAAACATCTCGAAACTGAGTCTTCAACTAAAGGGAGCATTTATTGAACACTTATTTTGAAGGTTTTGTGTCCTACTCCTTCTGGATTAGTGTTGTTGATTCCTCTGTCACATGGGATCATAAGGGATTTTTTAATGAAAACGCACATAATTTTTTCAACCCTGACACATACTCTCGATAAATTCATGTTATCTTTCGAGTAGGTCTATGAATATCTTAATAACAGAATGGTCACTAGCTCATTGACGTACAAACCCTTTCTTTTGAAAAATTTAAGGAGTTGGCTAATGTGAACCAATCCCATGTGTTTCAAAATCTCACCCATAAAAAAATGCCGTTCGAAGAAGTGTTTTCTCATATTTTGACCTTTATGAAGAGTGAACCCATTGGAGATTACAAGCTCATGATGGGAACCGACTCCCAAGTTCACCCCTCGCATACCCTGTTCATTACAGGCATTGTCATCCAACGTGTTGGAAAAGGAGCATGGGCCTGCTTCCGAAAAGAAGTGGTACACAGACAAATGACTACTCTCCATGAACGTATTTCCTACGAAACATCGTTAACGGAACAAGTAGCTTCCTTATTTACGGAGGAAAAGAAGAATGCCCTCATCGAAGTCGTCCTTCCCTATATCTACAAAGGGGCAACGTTTACAATCGAAGGACATATTGATATCGGGAGTGGAGATCGAAACAGGACAAGAGTTTATGTCAATGAAATGATGGCAAGAATCGAATCGCTTGGAATGGAAGCAAAGATTAAACCCGATTCTATTGTCGCAAGCAGCTATGCCAATCGATATACAAAGTAGTGGGCGGTGTTTATTGATGTATCAAAAGGCCGTTACATCTTGTGTGTTGGGAATGATGTCCATCTTTCTTCCTTTTATCGGCATCCTCTTTGGATGGATCGGGCTCCTTTTTGCCAATAAAGCTCTCGTTGAACTCACCACAGATGCACCAGGATACCGTTTCGCTTTAGGAGGGAAGATATGTAGCGTTGTTGGACTTTGTTTACAGGTCTGCATTCTTATATTCATTCTTGCTGCCTATTTCTTTTTCATGAACCTGAATCTTTTTATGTAAAATAAACAAGCGTCCTCTCTTAACTAAAGGGGACGCTTGTTGTATTACGCATGTATTTTCTTTAATTCTTCTAATACGTCAGATGGCTCAGCTCGATCTTTGTAGTCCGCTTTCGTATAGTCATACACAATCGTGCCATCTGTATCAATAATATAAGTTGCGGAAACAGGGAGGGTCCACGTCTCATCACCATTATGTTTATCCACGTGGAGCCCTTTGTCTTTGTACACTTCTACAAGATAATCTGGTAATTGATACACCAAATTGTATTGATTGGCTACTTCATTCCCAACATCGCTCAGTACGTGATAATTCAGTTCGTTCTTCTCCTGCGTCGTCAATGACTGATCAGGGGTTTGTGGACTGATGGCCATTAACTCTGCTCCCTCTCCATGGATTTCCTCAAGGATCTGCTGATAGGCTCTCAGCTCCATGTTGCAGTATGGGCACCAGCCTCCGCGATAAAAAGTAAGGACGACCGGCCCGTTTTTCAATTGTTCATAGAGCTCGACCGTTTCTCCCTTCGCGTCAGGTAAATTAAAGTTTGGCGCTTTCTCTCCTGCAGACAAACCTTCTCCTTCATTCGAAGCTTCCAGTTCATCAATCGCATTCTTCATTTTTTCTTGTACTTCATCAGGAGTTGCTTTCTTGAATTTTTCAATATACTCATGATAATGCTTTCTCATTTCTGTCTTCATGAAAAAAACTCCTTTTCCGTGGATTCACTTTTCATTATATAGGGGGGGAAACACGAGAAGAAACTGATTTGCTTTCCCTCGTCATCCATAAGGCAAGGCCCACGGCTAACCCTCCAGCTGTTAACTTACCAATGAGTACAGGAAAAATCATATCCTTGTCTACACTAGCTACAAACGCAAAGTGGCTGCCGATGACGAACGCTCCACTCACAGCAAACGCAGCATTGACCGTTTTCCCTCGTTCATCCATATCTTTCATTGTCGCTAACATAGGTAAGTGATGCGCTGTAGAAGCAATCAGTCCTGTTAGAGAGGTCGGTTTCATACCTAGCTTTTCACTCAGTTGTCCAATCCATTGCTCTCCCCGCTGATTGATAAAAGCTACAAGAGGATAAGCACCTGCTAATGTAACGGTGATCCTTCCAACAATGATCACACCTTCGGATAAGGGAGCCATTCCAGGAAGAACAATGAAGCCGGTCAAAGTTTCAATAATAATGAGAGTGAGGCCTGTGATAATCACGATTTCAATGGTTTTTCCAAAATAAGAAAATAACCGAATGGTGGCGTTCGTAAACAGCCATAAACCTGCTCCGATACAGGCAGAAAGCAAAATAGCCGGTGTTAAATTACGCACCATCCACCCAGCTTCATACCCTGCTAGAGCACCACCGACAAAACATCCGATCGGAACCGTAACTAAACCAGCTAAAATGCCTTTTGAAAAGTAAGGACGATCTTCTTTTTTTACAATTGTTAGCGCAACAGGAATAGTAAAAACAAGCGTTGGCCCCATCATCGTACCGAGAAGTGCCCAGGAAAAGGTGGCCGCTTCTTCCTCAAGGGCTAAGGATTCCGCCAAAGGATAGGCTCCCATATCAATAGCAAGCATCATTGATGCAAACATCGATGGGTCCGCTCCGAACCATAAAAACAACGGAGTGATGACAGGCGCAAGCCACTGGGAGAGTACGGGGGCAAGAGAAATGATCCCTACCATCGAAAGAGCAAGCGGACCCATCATCATAAAAGCTTCGTAAAACCGCCATCCCAGAGATAGGCGGTGATTAAGCACATAATAATCCAGTGCTCCCAATACCATGAAGATACACATAACAATTAAAATGGCGTCATTAACCCACAAAAGCCCAGCCCCTTCCTCATATTTCTCCCTTCATCCATGTTTACAATAACTACTACTCAGGGTAGGAGATTTTCTATAATGGCTTGCTCATCTTTACACGGTGGACGCTGACTTAGCCTTTCCATATTTTTTTAAGTAAAGGAGAAGAAAAAATGGTACATGCTCTATTCATCGTTGTGGTTATATTCATTGCAGCGAACCTCGTGTATTTTTTCACGAATAAATCCTACAGAAAAAGCTACTTCAGCACGGCCCTTTTCTTTCAATTATTTTTTGTACTCACAGGTGTGCTTATTGGATTTACGTTCCTCTACTATTTGTTATCATTAAACGGAGTCATTCTTGTTACTAGTTTATCATCAAGGGACCCTGTCGACCCAAACTTTTTGGACTTGCTTTACTTTAGTGGGGAAACGTTGTTGAGCGTGGGGTATGGTGACATGCTGCCTGTCGGGGCAGCCCGTTTCTTTGCCTTGCTTGAATCAGGAATCGGCATCCTTCTCCCTACAGCTTATTTCTTAAAAGCTATGGATGCATCCAGGCAAAAAGAAGATTCATAAATATAAAAAGGACCCTTGTGAAAGGGTCCTTTTTATTATCCAATGGAGCATGCAGCAGAGCCATGCTTTTGTAAATATTTCTGGTGATGTTCTTCCGCTTCATAAAAAGTTGTTGCCTCTTCAACTTCTGTAACAATCGGGCGTTTGAAGACCCCTTTACCTTCCCATTCTTTAATTTTCTCTTCAGCAATATATTTCTGACTTGCATCCGAATGGAAAATAACAGAACGGTATTGATGACCAACGTCGATTCCCTGCTTATTGCGGGATGTCGGATCGTGAGCTTCAAAAAAGATATTCACTAGTTCTGCATAAGTGATGACCGTTGGATCGTAGTTCACTTTCACAGATTCCGCGTGTCCACTTTTTCCTGCTTTGACCTGTTCATATGTCGGGTTCTCCAGATGGCCGCCAATATAACCTACCTTCGTTTCTGTCACCCCTTCGAATTTTTCAAAAAATGCTTCTACTCCCCAAAAACATCCTGCACCGAAAATAGCGGTTGCCATTTAACATCTTTCCTTTCCCTTAACGCAACTTCTATCGAGAGCCTTGACGGTTATGGTGCTTACACGAAAAGACCCCTTTTCTTATCCAGTAAGAAAAGGGGTCGCTAATATCCGCACGATCCTCTCATCTCTTAGAATGTTCATACATTCTACAGGAATTGGCACCGTTCTCGTCAATCCGTAGATTGATTCGATGGTTGCCGGGCATCAAAGGGCCAGTCCCTCCGCCTCTCTGGATAAGAAGTTTCCGTTATTTATTTTTGTTAGTACCCATCCTACTACGTTTTTGTAACGAAGTAAAGGATAACAGATTAAAAATTTTCAATAAATGCACATCAAGTTTCTCTTGGTGTCATTGTATTCACAGCATACCATGCTCATGCCTGTCTGTAAAAAAATCCGCTTCTGCTCAGCTCTGCCCTGTTGTATAAACTTCCTCAAACGGCTGGACAATAACGAATCCATCTCCTTCAAACTCCATTTGTATGGATTCTCCGCTTCCCCGTCCAATCAATGTTTTAAAACTGATATCTGTCCGGAAATTCGGTTCCAAATGCCCGGACCAGGCAACAGTAGCATGCGGGTCAGTGATCACAGGTTCCCCTGGACGGACCAACAATGTCAATGGTTCATAGTGCGACGTAATCGCCACACGCCCACTTCCACTAAGGGTGACGTTGAACAAACCACCAGAAACCATCCCCGCTACTTTCTTCATCAGTTTGATATCCCAGTCAATGCTCGGTTCAAAGGCAAGTAGATCATTTCCATTAACCGTGATGGTCTCATTATCCAGGTCGAAAATAGTAATCTTCTTGCCCTGATCGGCAAGGTAAAGGCGACCTCGACCAGTGGCTTTCATTAGAGAACTTCCTTCCCCGGTCATCGCTTTTTTAAATAAACGACCGACACCATGCTCGAGAATGCCCTCTCTTTCAAATTTAATGTTTCCATTATAGGAAATCATCGCTCCCGCCTTGGCCCACACTTGATCGAGAAGATTCACTTCGAGAATCCGCGGAGTCTCCAATTCAAAGTAGTCATTTTCTGATTCATCCTGCTTTGTCTTTCTAATAAATTCACTAATAGAGTAGTCGCTCATCATCTGTTCCTCCTAATCGTATTCTAAGAGTATCTATGCTTCTAATTGACTATACCACGATGGATCAAAATCGAGTCCTAAAGTTCTCCCCAGCATCAAGCCAAACTCTACAAAAGCGGATCCCTTGGCAGTGATCAGTTTTTTTGAAACAACCACCGTTTCATCCATATACGTATTCTCATGGAACACATTTAAGAAGACTCTCTGTTCTTTTGTAAGGCCTGTTGTATAGGAATGATGATCAAGGACTCCTGACATGGCAAGGAAATATGGGGCACTTGATATAGCACCGATGAGAACATCTTCTTCACTGGTTTTTTGAATGAAATTAATGAGCGTTTGATGATCAACAAGATGTTTAAAATCATCGACCCCGGGCAGAAGTATGCAATCATAATCGCCAGGGCTGACCTTTTCCACTGTTTCATTTACTACACATTCAAGTCCTGATTCACCAGTGACTCTTTCCTCATCCAAACCTATATATGTAACCTTTTGCTCTGCCTGTTTAAAGACTGAAAGAGCTACCGTGATTTCATATTCACTAAATCCAGGGTATAGCACTACACCGATCGTCATGATTATCCTCCCTCCAGATGCTTTTCAAACCATTCCAACACCTCAGGTGCATACGCTTTAAAATGCAATCTCAAACCGTGATCTCCATTTTCATATTCAATATATCGATGGATGTTATGCTCACGTTCCATCAAGCTTACAAAGTACCTTGCCTTTTCCACAGGTACGGTCCGATCTCTTCCTCCGTGAAGCACTAATGTAGGGACTCCCACTTCCTCCACCCACTGAATGGGAGAAAGCTCACGATACCAACTATGTTCTCCTCCAGGTGGCCCCATTAATTGTTCGATTTGTTTTTGAACAGATGCAGGTTGGCTTGTGTAAAGATGCTCCAAGTCAGTAATGGCACCAATGACAGCAACAGCATCGACATCCATTTCCTGTTGAACCGCGAGCAGACTCATCCACCCTCCACGGGAATATCCGAGCATCACAGTCCGGTCTTCATCCACATGGTCCAACTCTGCTCCAACCTTCTTTAAATCCAGCACATCTTGGACAAAGTCTTCTTTTTTGTTTACCTTAACGTTCTCCTCTGCATTCTCCCTGTAGTGTGTCGCTAAAACAACATATCCCTGCTCTGCCCAGTAGGATAGATTTTTAAGTTCTTGCGCATCTGTCAGCGAACTTTCTCCCACCCCTCCTCGGTTATGAATAAGTAAAGGCAGACTCTCCTCAATATTCTCCGGCTCAATCCAAAGACCCGGAATATCGGTATCCCCGCTTTTATATGTAATGGAATATCCTGTAACACCTGGTACACCAATTTCTACCTCTTTCTTACTCTGCAGGACAGAATCTTCGCTGTCCCCAACAAAGAACACAACAGCTCCCATAAAACTAAGGAAAACCAAAAAAGCTCCCAACAGCTTTTTCACCCTATCCCTCCTCAATAATCAATTGGAATAATCTGTATGACCTGGTCATGAAATATTTACCATTTATTATCATTACATACGGAAGGGCTTTGGAAAGGTTTCATTTTTAGAGGGGCTGGGGAAAGAAACATCTATAGGAATTGTGATAGACTCTAGATAACTTCAATTGAAAGGGAGATTTTGTATGTATGGCTTAGATGAAAAGAGAAAAGAATTGCTCGATTTTGTAGACCAAGTGCCAGAGCAACAAGCATCAGTTAAGCCTGAAGAAGATCGTTGGTCCATCCTTGAAGTTTTAGAACATTTATACTTAATGGAACAATTAATCGTTTATCAGATTAACCAGGCCCTTAAGCAGGGAGACACTCAGCAGGCAACCGAAAAACCGATTCATAAGACGACCAACCGTGATTATAAAGTCGAAGCGCCGGAGGCCGTTCGCCCGAAAGGGGAATTTACGACTTTGGATCAAGCAAAAGAGGGTTTGAAAAAGACGCGGGAAGCAACTTTATTCCTTATTCACAATAAGGAGCAGGAAACATTGCAGAACCGTGTATTCACCCATCCCGCTTTCGGAGATATGAATCTGGAACAGTGGGTAGAGTTTATCGGTTGGCACGAACTACGCCACCTCGATCAAATGAAAGAAGTAAAAGCTCACATTCATACGTAAGACAAAAATCCCCTGAGTTTATTACTCAGGGGGTTTGGCATACGACTTATTTTTTATAATCCTGTGGTTTAACTTCCTCACCATCTTTACCAGTGTAACGAAGTCCCCAGCCTGTCCATGCCGCAACAAACATAACAATCAATAGCAACCAGCCCTGAAAGACGAACGGAAAAACTTCTCCCGGTCCGACAACAGGTAAGAAGTCGTATTGATCAGCAGCTCCCTGGACGGTAGCCCATGCGAGCAAAACCCCGCCACTCCAAGGGAAAATGTAGCCAAGTGAAGAGGTGACGGTATCCAGGAAGTTCGCTCTACGATACGGATGGATGTTCATTTCTGTCCCTAATTTCCGGACAAACGGTGCTGCAGCTATCTCAGCAGCTGTATTAATCGTAATAAATACATTTAAAAAAGCGACAATTCCGAAAATAGAAAGTTCAGCTCGGCGCACGACATTATTAATTAACTTCAAAAAGAAGTTTTTAATAACATCCATGGTACCCGCAACTTCCAACAGATAGGCGGCTGCTAAAATGAATAAAATCAAAATCGCCATATTGAAGTAGCCACTTATTCCATCAATCAATGCCCCTTCAATTACGGCTTCCCCGGCATCGTTTTTATGGATATACAGGACTTCTTTCAAAGAATGACCAGTAAAGAAGATGAACACGCCTGCTGCCAGAATTCCGTAAGACAATGAAGTTAAAAGGTGATGACCACTTAGGGCTAAATATAAAACTAATGCAAATGGAGCTAACATGAGCAGGCCTTCAGGTGAAACTTCATTTTGAAGCTCACTGACCACTTGCTGACTTCCCATCTCTCCACCACCGCCGAAAATTACAAATAAAATAAGAGCTGGAATGGCTGCTGTGATGGAATATTTAAAGCGGGAACGCACAACTCCTGGTACGTCAGCATCCTGAGTTGTTGCAGATACAATCGTCGTGTCTGATACAGGTGCCAGATTATCTCCAAAAACAGCTCCACTTAAAATCGCAGCGAGGAGAATAACAGGATCCGCTCCCAGGATGACCCCTGCCGGATACATTAGAACACCAAAAGTCGCTACTGTACCATAGCCGGTACCGACAGCTGTTGAAAACAATCCTGCTAGAAGGAAAGTGATGCCAACAAAGGCTCCCCCTTCAAGTCCGGATTGAAACCCGAACCAAATCAGGCCGTCTACTAATCCACCTGCGGATAACATGTTTGCAAACATCCCTGCCCAAAACCAGGCAATGATCGCAACGACCCCTACTGGCTGGGCCATTCCTGAAATCAAGCTCTGTGCATAATCTGACCATTCAGACTTACACAAGAATAGTCCGATGGCAATTCCAATAACCATTCCTAATACTAACGCTTGTTCTGTCACAAGACCTGTGACACTTAATACAACTGCCCATATGATGAAAAACACCAGGGGAATGGTAGCAGCAAAAACGCCGCCGCGAAACTCTAGCTTCCGTACTTCTTTTTCTCCTACCGCTTCATCAATGACTTGATCTTTTTCTTTATCTGCCACTAGTTTCCCTCCTCTACCAACGTTAACTGTACAATAGTTTATCATCCCATGTGTATAGATGTAATGTCACGAATTTTTTCATAATTTTTCAAAAGTAGTGTATCATCGGAAAAAAAGCAAAGTTAGGAGAAAGACCATGCTGCAATTGATCCCTTTTGAAGAAAAAGACTTTCCAACCATATTAGGGTGGGTCAAATCCCCCAGATTCCTGATGCAATGGGGAGGTCCGATGTTTAGTTTTCCATTAACCCACCAGCAGCTGATGGATTACAAAAATACACAAGACCGACGAACCTTCCAAGTCTATGATCCATCAGTAGAAAAAATAATCGGGCACATTTCCATAGGACGTATAGATGAAGATAAAAAACAGGCACGTATTGGAAAGGTACTCGTTTCTCCCGTACACAGAGGGAAAGGATATGGAAAACAGATGATCCAGCTGATATCCACGTACGCCTTTAAGCACCTCGAACTAGAGAAAGTGACCTTAGGTGTTTTTGATTTCAATAAAAGTGCCATCCGGTGTTACGAGAATGCTGGTTTCACCAAAGACCGCTACCTCAAAAACCATCGCCCTTTCGAAGACGAGTATTGGAGTCTTTATGAAATGAGTCTCCATAAATATACATAAACTATAAGAGGAGAGAACATCACGCGTTCTCTCCTCTTACTTTTTCATACTGCCCTCATTCCTATACACTCCCACCCACACGAAAGCTCCTACAGACCTTTTTTTCTGTAAATGATTGGGTGACCAGGTCATACATATTTTCCCAAAAAGCGCATCTAGGTTTTTCATTTTGTGTTTTATGGGGAAAGAATTTAAAATAAGAGAAGTATGTTTATGCATGATTATAAGTTAACGCTTACATTCATTGTCATTCTTATGTTTACCATTTTTTTCTGTTGACTGTTTTCGGGTAACCATTGATGATACCACGGTTCAAAGTGTTTGACTATGCAAATTATTCTGATAACATTATGAAACACATAGGCAATTTTATCTTACTTAAATTGATCTGACAGGAAGGTGAAAGTATGACTACTGTAAAAAATACTAACGATCATACAACTCCCTTACGCCGGGACATCCATGCATTAGGAAATATGCTAGGTGATATTCTCGTCCACCACGGCGGGGAGGAACTACTAAATAAAGTAGAAACGATCCGACAATTAACGAAAGACTTGAGGAAGAACCCAGATACCTCAACATACAACCAACTGAAAAATGAGATTCAAAACCTCGAACCACCGATGCGCTCCCAAGTCATCCGCGCATTCTCAATTTATTTCCACCTCGTAAACATCGCTGAACAAAACCATCGTATTCGCCGTCGCCGCGAATACCAACTGCGCGAAGATCATGGTGCACAGCCATTCTCGCTCGAAAGCGCTGTTCAGAACTTGAAAAAAAATGACTTTTCCAAGGGTGCGATTCAAGAGGTCCTGGATAAGCTCTCTTTGGAATTAATCATTACGGCCCACCCTACTGAAGCTACGAAGCGGACTGTACTTGAAATTCAGAAACGTATTGCAACACTCCTTAAAAAGCTGGACCATCCACAATTGACGAAGAGCGAACGTGAAAGCATTCAGGACAGCCTGCAGAATGAAGTGACCGTACTTTGGCAGACCGATGAATTGCGCGAACGGAAGCCAACGGTTATGGATGAAGTGCGCAACGGCCTTTATTATTTTGACGAGACTTTGTTTGATGTACTGCCGGATATCCACCAGGAGCTCGAAGCTCGGTTGGAAGATCACTATCCAGGTGAAGATTGGAACGTTCCGAACTTCCTTCGTTTTGGTTCTTGGATCGGCGGTGACCGCGACGGTAACCCAAACGTAACCCCTGATATCACATGGCAGACACTTCAGAAACAACGAAAACTTGTTTTGAAGAAATATGACGCCGTTCTTGTAGAGCTGATGAAAAGATTCAGTCACTCTTCCACTCAAGTGACCGTCACCGATGAGTTGAAAAATGCGATTGAAAAAGAAGAACCTATGCTTCCAAAAGGTAAGAAATGGCGTGTGGACCGCGAAATTTACCGTCGAAAATTCGCCATTATCCTAGAGCGCCTGCGTCAAGTAGGTAAGTCTGATATCGGTTACGGCTATGCAGACGAGCTTATCGAAGACCTGCGTCAAATTCGCGACAGTGCCCAAACGCACCAGCCGAATAAACGTGAGCTGAAAAAATTACGAAAATTGATTCGCCAAGTGGAACTATTCGGTTTCCACCTCGCCACACTCGATATTCGTAACCATAGTGGCGAACATGAATCAGCCGTCTCCGAACTTCTACAAAAAGTAGGAATTGTCGAGGACTACGCTTCCATGAAGGAGCAAGAGAAGCTTGATATCCTGCAAGACGTCTTAAAAGATCCACGTCCGATTTCATTACTGAACGAAGACTATTCTGAAGAGACACAAAAAATGCTGAATGTTTTCCAAATGATCCGTAAAGCTCACAAAGAATTCGGTGAGCGTTCGATTGAAGTTTACTTGATTAGTATGACGGAATCTGCAAGTGATCTTCTAGAAGTCTTAGTATTAGCGAAAGAAGCCGGCATTTACCGTCTGCATGCGGATGGCACAGTGGAAAGCAACTTGAACGTCGCACCACTTCTTGAAACCGTCGACGACCTTGTAGCGGGCCCTGACATTTTGAAAACTCTATTTGAAATGGATGTCTACAGCAAACACTTGGACAAGCATGGAAATCATCAGGAAATTATGCTTGGCTATTCTGATGGAAGTAAAGATGGCGGAACACTCACAGCCAACTGGAGACTTTACAAAGCCCAGCAGGAGATTCACGATATGGCTCACGAATACAATGTTGGATTGAAGTTCTTCCATGGTCGTGGAGGTTCCCTTGGCCGTGGTGGCGGACCGTTGAACCGGAGTTTGCTTTCTCAACCAGTGGAAACTCTTGGCGAAGGTGTAAAAATCACCGAACAAGGAGAAGTCCTCTCTTCCCGTTACCTGCTGAGAGACATCGCTTACCGAAGCCTTGAGCAAGGCGCTTCTACCCTTCTGGAGGGCGCAATGAATATATCGAAAGAGTCCGAACAAGGTCACCATCGTGAAGAGCTATGGGAGCAAGCCCTTGAGGATATTTCTGAAGTATCTTTGAAAAAATATCAATCACTTGTATTCGGTGATTCCGATTTCTTGACTTATTTCAACGAAGCAACCCCGTTACAAGAGATCAGTGAACTGAACATCGGCTCACGTCCAATGAAGCGTAAAGACAGTTCCAAATTTGAAAACTTAAGAGCCATCCCTTGGGTTTTCGCCTGGACGCAAAACCGTCAGCTCATCCCTGCATGGTACGCTGCAGGTACAGGACTTGCGAGTTATGTTGAGAATAGTGAAGATAACCTTGCTGTTCTTAAGCAAATGTATGAGAACTGGCCGTTCTTCCGCTCTACCATCAACAATTTACAGATGGCTCTGACTAAAGCGGATATTCAAACAGCTAAAGAATATAAAGCTTTGGTCAATGATCAAGAACTCGGGGAACGGATCTTCCAAAACATTGTGGAAGAATATGACCGTACCAAAGACATCTTGCTTCAAATCACAGGAGATGCCGAACTTCTTGATCATCAACCGACAATCAAAGAATCTGTACGACTTCGTAACCCTTATGTAGATCCATTGAACTTCCTTCAAGTGGAGCTTATTAAAGAATTACGTCAAGTCGACGATCATGAAGATATCTTGACTGAAGTTCTTCTCACCATCAGTGGAATTGCAGCCGGTCTTCGTAACACAGGCTGATTAATGAATACCAAAAAGGAGTTTAACCCCCGAGGGGTTATACTCCTTTTTTCATTCAACAAAATGGGAGAGTTATTGAAGACTCACGAACGCAAAATACCTGTTAATCATTTGAATTCATATACAATCCCTCATTTATTTTTCAGTTTTGGACAAAGTAAAACTGATATTAAACAAAGTGAGGGATTCATCATGATCAGTATCCTAATTGGACTCGTATTACTTATGCTGTTGGCTTATCTCGGATGGTCCATCATCTGGATTGCACCACTCGTATCAGGCATTGTCGCGATTTTAAGCGGTATGGATATCCTCCCCGCTTATACAGATACCTACATGCAGGGATTTGTAGACTTTGCGAAAGACTATTTTCCGATTTTCCTTTTCGGTGCGATCTTTGGTAAATTGATGGAAGATACAGGAGCTGCACAGTCGGTTGCCCATAAGATTTCGAGCGTCATTGGTAAAAAACGCGCCATTCTTGGAATGCTTTTATCGGCAGCGATTCTTACGTATGGCGGAGTTAGTTTGTTTGTTGTGGTCTTTGCTGTGTATCCATTGGCTGTCGCGATGTTTCGCGAGGCGAATGTTTCAAGAAAGTTGATTCCATCAACGTTCGTACTTGGTGCTTTTACTTTTACAATGACAGCACTTCCTGGTACACCTCAAATTCAGAACATCATTCCGATCAACACCTTTAAGACAGACACGATGGCTGCACCCATACTAGGTATTGTTGCTGCATTGATCATGGCTGTCGGTGGATATTTTTATTTGAAATTCCGTGAAAAACAACTGATTAAGAAAGATGAAAAGTTCACGGAGCCAGAAGGCGATAACCAAGTAAAAAGTGTAAACGAAGAGGAACTCCCAAACTGGATTCTTTCCACCATTCCGCTGATTGCTGTTGTATTGACACTGAATGCATTTGACATCAGTATTCTAGCCGCCTTGCTCATCGGGATCATTTTAATCATGATCTTTAACTGGAAAGATTATAAAGATTTCATTAAAGCAATTAATGGAGGGGCTTCCGGTTCGGTTATGGCTACCATTAACACGAGTGCGGCCGTCGGGTTTGGTACTGTAGTTACCGCTTCACCTGGTTTTGACTCGGTAAAGGATTTGATTTTCAGTATCCCTTTGAGTCCGTTTTTCTCAGAAGCCTTTGCCGTCAGTCTCCTTGCTATGATCACAGGATCCGCATCCGGTGGTATGGGGATTGCCCTCGAAGCACTCGGACAGGAATATTACAATATTGCTGTCAATCAAGGGTTGAGTCTTGAAGCTTTTCACCGTATTACATCAGTAGCATCCGGAGCTTCCATACTTCCTCATAACGGGGCATTATTGACTTTATTTACGGTTACAGGGCTGACTCACAAAGATTCTTACAAGGATGTTTTCGTTGTCGGTCTTCTCATTCCCATGATTGCCACCATCGCGATTATTTTCCTTGCCATGATGGGAATCAACTAACTAAACTAACAAAAGCTTCCCTCCTAAGGAGAGAAGCTTTTTATTTGATTGAGGAAATAAAAAAACGTCCCTTTTATTTATAAAGGGGACGTTTTTTTCTCTATTGTACTGTATATCCGCCATCGATGACCGCTGCTTGGCCTGTGATGCTTTTCGCTTTTTCACTGACCAGAAATATCGCATAGTCTGCAATTTCCTGGACTTTCAACAACCGATTTTGTGGTACGAGTGGATAAATAACCTCTTCCAATGCCTTTTCCTTATCGATATTTCTCGACTTTGCAAGGTCTTCTAACTGGTTTTGGACAAGTGGAGTATCCACATATCCCGGGCAGATTGCGTTTACCGTGATCCCGTGGTCCGCGGCCTCTAGAGCGGCTACCTTCGTTAAACCGATCACTCCGTGTTTGGCACTGTTGTACCCGGCTTTCCCTGCGAAACCGATAAGTCCATTGATGGAAGCCATGTTCAAAATACGGCCATAACCTTGTTCCTTCATGTGTGGGAACGCATACTTCGTCCCATAGAACGGTCCTTTAAGCATAATATCCAGGATTAATGAATATTTTTCACTTGGGAATTCCTCAATTGGGGCGACATGCTGAATCCCTGCATTATTGACTAAGATGTCAATTTTTCCGAATTTACGAACCGTTTCTTCAATTGCATTTTTTACATCTTCTTCTTTTGCTACGTTGGCGACGACCCCTTCTACCGTATGTCCTTGGGATCGTAGTTGTTCTACTGATTTGTTGAGGGTCTCTTCATTGATATCATTAAGCATGACCTTCGCGCCTGCTTTTGCAAATTCTGTTGCGATCTCAAGTCCGATTCCCTGTCCCGAACCAGTAATTAAAGCTGATCTACCTTCAAGCATTCCAACTCCTCCTTTAAAATAAGCACTCTTCCTTTAATTTTCCCTTTTCTACGAAAATATGTACAAAAAAACTCAGCCTATGGAAGGCTGAGTTTTTAACTTAATAAAGTTTTCCTTGGCGGTACATAATCGTAGAAAGTTTTGTGACAGAATGGATGTAACAATTCTGCCTCAATGGGAACGGATCTCCAAAAAATTGAGGCAGTATCGTATCCATGGTACCTTTCAGTTTATCAAAAAGTCTTTCGAACACCTGATCCTCCGTCATGAACTGTGCCTCTCTTCCCTGAACCCACTCGTAGTAGGAAACGATGACACCACCCGCATTAGCTAATATATCAGGGACGATCAATACACCTTTATCCGCAAGGTATCGATCTGCTTCCTCTGTAATTGGTCCATTAGCACCTTCGACAATGATTTTCGCTTGAATGTTCTTCATATTATCTTTATGGATTTGATCTTCCAACGCTGCTAAAATCAGAACATCAACATCCATTTCCAGTAAATCATCTCTGTTTTTAATCTCTGCTACAAGCTCATGTTCGTTCAAGTCCTCTTCAGTTGAAGGCAGGTCGCCATCGTGCTCTTTCGCAAACTGAACAAGTCCCGGGATATCCAGGCCATCTGAATGATAAAGCATTACATTTGCATCGCTCACTGCCACTACCCGGTTTTGCAGATGATTACATTGGTAGGCCTCAAGAGCAGCAACTGAACCAAGGTTACCAAAGCCTTGAACCGCTACTTTTAACTTTTTGCCGGCATGATCAAGAGCCGTATGAGCAAAAGTATTTTCCGTATCGGCCAACCATTTTTTATGTTCATTGACGAAATCATGCAACATGTAACGGAACGTATAGTAAACCCCTTTTCCGGTTGCCTCTCTTCTCCCGAGAGATCCGCCATTTACGATGCTTTTTCCAGTGAAACTGTTGCGATAGGGCTCTCCGGGATGGATGTTTTTGAACTCTCCCATCATCCAATCCATTTCCCGCTCTCCAGTACCAACATCCGGAGCGGGAATATCCTTGTCCGGCCCTAGAATATCATTAAAATATTGAACGTATTTCTTACAAATTAAATTCAGTTCTTTTATGCTGTACTCTTTAGGGTTGATGACCACTCCACCCTTACCTCCACCAAAAGGAAGTTCATGCAGAGCATTTTTCAAAGTCATCAGTTTCGCTAAATTGGAGACCTCATCTTCATCGACCGATTCATGAAAACGAATCCCGCCTTTATAAGGACCGACAGTATCACTATGTTGGACACGGAATGACGGAATCCTTACGATCGTTCCATTTTCAGTAGTGATGCGTAGAAAAGATTTGTGGATATGATTCGGAGTTGATAGAAGCGCGACCAGTGAGTTATAGGCTTGCTCCCGCGTTTGTGCTTTCAAGTCCGGGAGAAAATCTTCATCCTCCATGATGGCTTTTAATGACTCTTCGATAATGGTTTGTTGTCTTTGCATAATCCGATAGCCTCCGTTCTAATAAATTGGTCCTGTGTGGATTTCCTTATCTAAGAGTCCATTCCCCAAAAAGAATCTGTAAAACGTTTTCAGCAAAGAAAAAAGCCCCCTGCTTGAGGGGACCTATCCATTAACCTAAAATATTGTAACCTGAGTCAACATAGACAATTTCTCCTGTCACTCCACGAGATAAGTGGCTCATCATTGCCAGGGTCATGTCTCCGACTTCTTCTTGTGTCACATTCTTTTTCAGTGGAGCTGTTTCTTCAATTTTGTGTAAAATCTCATTGAAACTTGGTACCCCTTTAGCAGCGAGTGTACGTACCGCGCCAGCCGAAATGGCATTAACTCTGATTTGATTTTCACCTAAATCGGACGCCAAGTAACGAACCGTGGCTTCAAGAGACGCCTTCGCCACACCCATGACGTTATAGCCTTCAACCACACGTTCAGCCCCAAGGTAACTCATGGCAATCATCGATCCGCCTTCTGTCATATAAGGCTGGCTGGCTTTCGCTACCGCAATAAGTGAATAAGCACTTGTATCCTGTGCAAAAGCGAACCCTTCACGTGAAGTATCCACAAAATCGCCTTTCAAATCCTCCGCATGAGCAAAAGCGATGGAATGACAAACCCCATGAATCACTCCGACTTTCTCACCAATTTCCGCAAAAGCCTGCTGAATACTTTCATCACTGTTTACATCGCATTGAACGATGGCTTTCGCCTCTAATCCACCGTCCGCAAGCAACTTCTCGAGTTTCTTATAACTTCTGTCTTTTCGATATGTAAAAATAACGTTGGCGCCTGCCTGATAGAGGGATTTAGCCACACCCCAGGCAAGACTTCGCTGGTTCGCCACACCCATGACAACGATGTTTTTATCTTTCATTTGTAAAATATCTTCCATAGTAACCTCCAACATGTGTTTTCTTAGTTATACCTTATTCCGAAGAGGGTTGTCTACTTCTCCTTTATTTCTACGTGGGAAAACCTTCCCCTCCATGTCTCAAATCGCGTCCCTTGCTGAATGCTCAAAGGTTCGTCAAACAGAGGACCACCCCAAACGAAAGTGTGAAACTCCCCGTTTTCTCCGCAAGGATCAACTTCAGGGGACAAGGAATGCAGAAATCCCTGATTATAGAGAACCCCGGGTAATCTTTTATCCAACTTCTTCGTATCAACGGTTGTGACCACGGCCTGAAATCCCTTTTCAATGATTTCATCTGCTACCTGGTGAGAACTTATTCCCCATAATGGGTAGGTCCCTGTCATTTCATTCTTCCTCAATAAAGCATCGCGAAACGCTCGGATATCTTCAAGGAAAAGATCGGCGTAAACCACTTTGTGGATGTTTCTGTCTTTGAAGTCCTGAAACATCCTTTGCATTACCTTCTCATAAACCTTATTTGATGCATTCTCCGGAACCGGGACAATTTCAAGTGGGAGTCCCAGGGCCTCCGCCTGCTTCATCAGCAGATTCTCCCCGACTTCATGGACAGGTAATCGCAAAGACTGCTCAGAAATGGTTGAAAACAGACCCTCGACCTCGTACTTCTCATCTTCCATCATCTTTTGTAAAGCAAGGGCGGAATCCTTGCCACCACTCCAAGAGACTATGACTTTCTCAGGCATCCTCATCATCACTCCCTATTTAGAACGTAAATGCAGAGCCATATGAATCAGGTTTTCACTCCTGCCGTTCTTCCGAATATAATCTTTGAAGCGTCCTTCCTTTTGAAAACCGAGATCCTCATAAAGGTGGATGGCCCGTGCATTGGACTCCATTACATGCAGCCGGATAATATCAATGCCTTCTATTCGCAGACATCTAGCAGTCATTGCCTTCACAAGTTCCCGGCCGATCCCTTTGTTCCTTACACCCCTTTTCACATTAACACCGAAAGTGCCCTGATGTCTTGTGGAAGAAAGAGCACCCAGATCAAAGTTTAAAAAGCCGACCACCTCATCATCCATTTCGGCTACGAGAAAAAACTCAGGGTCTTCATAACGGCTGATCCATGCTTTTTCTTTTTCCAAGGAATCATGGAACTCAGCCAGTTGTTTCAACCCATAGCCCTCCGATAACATTTCCTTGGCCAACGCCATCGTATGAGGCGCATCTTCTGGTTTCCCCTTACGAATCACACATTTCTTCGGGGTCATTTTTTCCCACTCCAGTAGGCGCCGTCCTCCATGTGAGCAAAAGGAATATCAGTATCTACTTCCCCGTGTACCTTTTCTTCTTCAAGATCCTCTCCATTCAACCATTGAGAGAAATCAAATTCCACAGGTTTCTGATCTCCGCCTAAAGCAAACCATGCCTTGTTTTCTTTTGGTAAATACCCGGAGGTGTGAATCGTTCCGGCCCAGTTGCTGTACAGCTTAGAAAACACACCACGATCGGTATCGTTCATTAAACGGAAGGCATCATATGCATTCTCAATCTTTTCACGACTCGATTGGATCGCATCCATACGCTTCATAGAATCCACGAGGTGATTCCGATTTTCCTTTTTCATGATTTCAAAATGGTTTGTACAAACATCTGATTCCCTTACCTCTACCCCACGGGGAGAGGCTTCCACTACATAGGTCATATTGCTTTTATCGAAGACGGTGTAACTGAAGGAATGGCGATGGGGAATGTCACGGAGCATTTGAACAGCTTCCGTTACATTCGCGCAAGACTCAAGCACAAGGCGGCCAATCATACAGCAAATAAACCCGTCCCCCGGGCGCTTGCGGTGCATGAAGTTATATCCCATCACCAGACCCTTTTCATTCATCCCATCCATACGGCCCGTAATACGCTGCGTCGGTCCTATAATGCTGTATCCTTGGTCGGTGGGCTGAAAAAGGCTGTAACGCCCCTCGTATGTCTTTGGCATGTAATCGTAATTTCGAATAAAATAACCGTCTCCAGTCATAATCGAACATCCACTTCTTTTGTAGTCGATTCGATATCCACCGAATTCCATCATCACTTTTTCCATCGGCCATTCCAAAGCATCTCTCAAACCAAGAAGCTCCTCCCATACACCTGGGGAAAAACGTGTAATCGCTTCTTTCACTTCCTGTTCTTCAACAATAAAACGAGGCTTCCTCACCCGCCATTGTTTTTCTCTATTCTTTACTGTCCACGAGTCTTTCAGCCGCTGTCCTTGATCAAACCCAAAATCATAATGCGTGCCTCTAAATTGCAATATTTCGCTATGTATTTTTTTCATCATCGTTTCCTTTCTAACCATTTCTGCCTTCAATGTACCAGATTCCACTTCAAAATTGAACTCTCCCTCCCTATTATTAAACATATGGGTAAGTTTCTTGAAGACTCAGTTTCGAGACACTTATAAGGTAATGGGACGGTGGGAAACGGTGAGACTCCTATGTACGTGGACAGGTGAGCCCCCGGAAAACGGAGCCTGAGGAGGCTAACCGCCCGCCCCATGGAAAGTGTTCAAATGCGGAATCGTCCTGCTAGACACGACTGGCATAAACAGAATGTCTTGACGATGGAGCAAGACGAACCGTTTCCCAGCCCCCCCTAGTAGCTTATGTGAATGAATTTGTTAGGAAAGTTTACATTTAGACTTTTAAATATTTATGGAGAGGGAATCGAATAATAAGGAAAGATGAGAGAATTTGCTCAATCATTCTAGTTTTTCGCCAGTAATTTTGGTACTCTAAAGGTTGTAACAATCAGAAAGCGTTTTCGAACAGGGGATTAAGAAAAGGTGGTGGAATAAAGATGAAAGAAGTCGTTATTTTGGGGGGCGGCTATGGGGGTATGAACACTTTGCACGGGTTGCTCGATCAAATCCCAGAAGATGTACATATCACGGTCGTCGACAGGAATCCTTACCATTCATTAAAAACTGAATTTTACACCATAGCAGCAGGAACGGAGTCTGACCGTCACGCGCGCGTTGATTTTCCTGAACACGAGCAAGTCACTTATGTCTTCAATGAAGTTGAGAAAATCGACACAGAAAATGAAACCATAGTAATTAAAGGCGGGGAAAAAAACCTTCCCTACGATTACTTATTGATTGGTCTTGGCTGTGAGGATAACTACCACGGCATAGAAGGCGCACGAGAATTCACCGAAAGTGTACAGACGTTCTCGAAAGCAAGGAGTGCAGGCTTTGCCATTAACAACCTAGGAGCGTACGGTAAGGTGACCGTTGTCGGTGCCGGACTAAGCGGGATTGAGGTCGCTTCAGAAGTCAGGGAAAGCAGGCCGGACTTGAACATTCGCTTGTTGGACCGTGGAGAAACGGTTTTGAAAGCCTTCGATTCCAAAATCCAGGATTATGTAGAGAAGTGGTTTAACGATAATGAAGTGGAAGTCATCCACGGCGCAAACGTAGAGTACGTTGAAAAAGACGGTGTATGCAACAATGGTGTTTGTTATTTGAACGATGTCACTGTATGGACCGCCGGGGTCCGCCCGAATTTCCTTGTCAGAGAGCTTCCTTTTGAAAAGGATGACCAGGAAAAAGTGATCGTCAATGATTTTTACCAGGTACCCTCCCATCAAAATGTCTACGTTGTAGGTGATTGCGCAGCCTCTGAACATTCTCCCAGTGCACAGCTTGCCGGTCAGCAAGGTGAGAAGGTAGCCGCTGTACTTAATGCCATACTTAGAGACCGTGTCCCTGAGCGTCCATCTGAGGTGAAGTTAAAAGGTGCACTCGGTTCTCTTGGAAAGAATGACGGATTTGGCAACATGCTTCAAAAACCAATGACAGGGGTCCTCCCCCGCCTAGCTAAATCAGGGGTTCTTTGGTTGAGCAAACGTCACTAAAAAAGATCGATCACATGGATGTGATCGATCTTTTTATTATACGAGTGACTTTTGTAAAAGACCTCCAAGGTATTTCGCCAGCTCGAGCATACCATATATCCCTGCTTTTGCTTCAGCATCCGAATTGTAATTAGTATTCGTGTTCACATCATAGGTGTAAAACCGACCTTCTCTATCCTGAATGGCTTCTATTCCGGCTACGTCAATGTGGTTCTGCTGTAAGAACTTTTCATAATCATTCACGATGGGTGGCCGGTAATTTTCAAGAACTTCAAACTTCGCTTTTGGTGTTTGCGCTCCTGCGTCCGTCGGGCAATACAAATCTTCAATCGAGCAAGCGTCTGCCGGACACAGTTCAAAACCTTCAGACGTATCGACCTTTACTCCATATACAAACTTTCCGCCTACAAATTCATGTCGTACAATATAGGGCTCCGGTGCTTCAATGTATTGTTGAATGAGTGTAATCCCATCAACCGGCTCCTCGAAAGCGTCACTATCCAAGTATTCACGCAACGCTTCTGTGGAATGGAAAAGCTGAACTCCCTGCCCTTTTCCCGCACGGTTGTGTTTCGTTATGAACGATTCCATGTCCATTTGGCGGGCAGCATCAAGAATATTCTCTTTCCCTGCAACAGTGATCGTTTTTGGTGTGTGAATGCCAGCTTGGTTTAGTGCCATATATTGATTGACCTTGCTTACTTCAAGCCTTAAAGCCCGGCTGCCGTTTACTATGGTGCGTTCATGACGTTCGAGCCAAGCAAGGACAGCTTCAGTAAACTCAGGGGCATAACGGTGATCTCTCGTATGAGATGAAGCACTGATGCGGTTGTAAAAAATCCCTTCCGGTGGCTCGCTTGTCAAATCAAGCGTCCCCTGATCCAAATGCCAGAGCTCGTATGGAAGATTGAGCTCTTCTAAACGCTCCGTCAAATGATCGGTCCATTCATCGTTCTCATGCAGAATATAAATTTTGCTCATCGAACCGACTCCTTTCCATTTCTTCTTGTTATTTATCATATCATAAAAAACCGATAAGGTTACTAGGAATAAGCTCACCATAATCAATTAACCATTTCCACTAACGCTCCCTTTAGTTGAAGACTCAGTTTCGAGACTTTTGTTAGGTGGATGGGGGCTGCGGGGAATAGCTCGCTTTCCGCGGGAGCGCGGTGAGCCTCCTCGGACTGCGTCCTGTGGGGTCTCACCAAGCACTTTTTTCCCGCAGGAGTCTCGCCA
>NZ_JAYLVQ010000011.1:0-45623 GCF_035818575.1 Halobacillus sp. HZG1 | reverse complement strand
GCTTCCCAACCACCCCATTTCATATGAGGGAGAAACGAACCCCCTATACCGAGATGGAGTGTCCCCCACTCTCCCATCTAGAGTGGGGATAAGCTTCTGTATCAAGGTTTCACTTTCTGAATGCCCACTGGGCAGAATTAATATTATCCTTTCCCAAAACCATACAAGCTGAGTTTTAAGTAGTGGTTTCGAGAACCTTCCTTGGTTAAGGGGCGGAGGGGAATGGCGAGACTCCTGCGGGAAAAGAGTGCTAGGTGAGACCCCGCAAGGCGTCAGCCTGAGGAGGCTCATCGCGCTCCCGCGGAAAGCGAGTTATTCCCCGTAGTCCAATCCACTCAACAAACGTCTCGAAACTGAGTCTTCAAGAAACCTGCCAGTTTATTGAATAACATCATTTGTGTTCCTGTTTTTGGATAGGGAGTGGGCTTATGTGAGTGGAAATAGGGAATGGATAAAGGGAGGTTTGTTTTTCGAAAGTTTATGGTTTAAAATAGGAGCAGGTACTAATAACAAATACTAATTCTTATACTACTACCTCAAGGAGGGTGTTCAATATGAACTTTTCACTAGAAGGACGCACGTATGTCGTCATGGGAGTGGCGAACAAACGAAGCATTGCCTGGGGAATTGCCCGCTCGCTTCACTCTGCTGGAGCACGTTTAATTTTTACAGTTGCATCAGAGCGTTTCAAAAAGTCGGTCCAGGATCTTGCTGACACTTTGGAAGGTGGCGAGGAGTCACTCGTCTATGAATGCGATGTAACAGACGATGAAGCGATCATCCAGACGTTTGAACAGATCAGCAAAGATGTAGGGACGATTCACGGCCTTGCGCACTGTATCGCATTCGCGAATCGTGAAGAATTAAAAGATGAGTTCTTAAACACAAGCCGGGACGGTTTTCTTACTGCCCACAACATCAGTTCTTACTCTCTCACTGCCGTCGCTCGTGCGGCTCAACCGTTAATGGCGGATGGAGGAAGTATCGTAACCCTTACTTATCTTGGTGGAGAACAAGTTGTGAAAAACTATAACGTCATGGGTGTAGCGAAAGCGAGCCTGGATGCCAGCGTCAAATACTTAGCGAACGACCTCGGTAAACATAACATTCGGGTGAATGCTATTTCCGCCGGTCCAATCCGTACCCTTTCCGCTAAGGGAGTCGGAGATTTCAATCAAATTCTTAAAGTGATTGAGGAACGGGCACCATTGGGACGTCCTGTTACCCAAGAAGAAGTCGGTGACACCGGTTATTATTTAATGAGTGATTTATCCCGAGGTGTGACCGGAGAAGTAATTCACGTAGATTCCGGATTCAGCATTGTAGCCTATTGATTCAATTCCAAAACCCCGTTTCTACCTAGTGTAGAAACGGGGTTTTTTTATGAGAATCAGAATCGAAGATGCGGCCATATCTTTCCTTCCATTTTATTATCACAGGAGGCAACCAACCGCACCACTTCCGTTATGGGAAGCACTTTATTTCCATTAGATCCTTGGATGAGGGCGAAGTGGTTATCATAATTTCCATGATAAGAAGAGATCCATGTCAATATCTCAGAGTATGTAGTCCACTTATCAATTTTCAAAGGAAACTTTTTACTGTTTCTTTCTTGCTTCAATTGTTCAGAAATGGATCTTGGCAACGGGGGAGGGGGATAACCTGGCTTTGCAAAATAATATCCTTGCATATAAGAGATTCCCATTTGAATTAAACGAAGACATTCGCCTTCTCTTTCCACTCCTTCTGCGATAATCCCTGCGCCTAACTTCTTTCCGATGTGTTGTAATGCCTCCACCATGTATTGTTTTTCCCGAAATTGATCGATATCGGTAATTAGAGACCGGTCAATTTTTAAATAATCCGGTTTTAATTCAGATATCATTTGCAGTGAGGAATACCCTGCACCCACGTCATCAATCGCTATTTTAAATCCTTGTTTCCTATAATGTTCAAGAAGCTTTCGGAAGCCTTGAAAATCAGAAATGGCGGAGTGTTCCGTAACTTCAAAAACGATCTGGTCTGCGGTGACCCCTGTATTTTTTAATACGGTATGTGTGAAACCTGGAGTGAAAGACTGGTCATGAATGACATTCGGAGTTAAATTCACCCACAATTGCTGTTCCTCATGCAGATGGTGGGCAATTGAATCGATGGCAAGCTCTCGTGTATGTTTTTCGAGTTGAAATAATCGGTTCGTTTGATCGGCAAACTGGAAAAGTTCGACGGGGTTTTTAAAGGAAGCGTTCGGAGGGAATCTTGTCAGCGCTTCGTAACCGATCACACATTCTTTATGTATATCGACGAGGGGTTGATAATGCATGAAAAGCTTGTCTTCCTTCATATATGTAGCAAATACATCTTCTGATGACATATGCTCTCGATGTTGAGCAAGGCTCATGAAAACACTCCTAATCTGTGGTCTACATTTACTTTATCAATCGTAAGATAAAACAATAATAGGGTTCTGTTAAATTAGTGTGAAATTTTGAGAGGTTTTGTCAAATGAGGACAGAAGTGAACATGGTCTGCAACTTGGGCATATATATACAATGATGAACGAATGGAAAAGGAGAGATCTTGATGGCAGAAGAAAAGAGACTTGCTAAGCAGCCGATGCTTTATATTGTCCAGCCTAAAGGCTTAAAACCAGCGGAAGTTCCGATGCAAACAAGCTTTCGAAGCCAACGGCCTTCTAAAACAGAAGAGAAGACAGAGCAGCCGCAGGCAGAAGCTCCATCGACTGAGCATGAAATACGGATGCGCAGACAGAACTCCCCCCACCGTCAAGAGCTGGCCAAATTGAACAGATCCGATGAGTTGGAGACAAGTGGTAAAGAAAAGGGAGGTGACCCTTCCTCTGTAAGTACAGAAGAAAAGGATGCACCTCGCGACCGCAGGCAGCGCTTCCATGACATGACGCTTGAGGAAAAAGTTTTATATTTCTTCAATCTTTCCCCTCACGTACCGAAAATGAAGTGTGAAGTTTCTACAGAGGATGAAAGCTACCGAGGGTATATTACGGACTATGTAGATGGAGTCGTGCATATGAAGGTTTTCCAACGCCCATTTCAGCGGGAGGTAGTGTTTGAAGAAATTAAAGATATTAGGCTTCTAGGGTTTTAATGAATGATAAAAAACCGCGCATTTGTGCGCGGTTTTTTGTGAATCTTAAAGAGTTGCTGCTGCCGGTAGACATGTTACGTGGCAGAAGCAATTCAAGTCTACTGTGATACAGATTCCTGAAGCACGAAGGTTTCTGCAGCTTTGGTCAGCTGGTGATTTTGGATCGAAACCTCTGTGATGTCTGGATCCTTCCACGTCGTCATCGTCGTCATCATGCCAGCGGTCAGCAAAAAGAAGTTCAAGGATGGCGCAACCATCGTCATCTACAGATTTAACCCTGAAGAAGAAGCTTCCTTTCACTTCACAGTCGTCGCCACTTCGTTTTGAACCGTACCCTTTAAAAGGTGTGCATCCATCTTTGCAGTAAAGAATGACAGGAACCGTATCAAACCCGGAACCTCCACCAGTGTCACCTAAAAGGTCTGCGATTGAACGCTCACAGCTTGTTGTGCAATCGTGCATGACGTCATTCTGTGCATCGACGATATCTTTAAGAATATCAATCACACATGAACCTGAATCGTATTTTTTTCCACAGCTCATTTTCTAATTTCCCCTTTCCATACGCATTGACGTATTGTCTTTACTAGAATATGAATTGTGTCCGTGTCGGTGTGGGCATTTGTCTCTTTTCTCTTCATCCGGACTTTTTTTGTCTTTCATGGGCAGGAGACTATACCCAACAGGGGCAAACGCCATAGAGTAGAAGTGAATTCGAATAAGGAGTGAATGGAATGTCTGATAAAAAGAAGGTCATCCATGTGAAAGACCTTGTCATTAAAGCGGATAATGTCGTCATCGAGCCTCAGCGTCATGACCGTCATGACCGTGACGACCGTGTCGATCCATTTTTCGGCGGACCGAAACGACGTAGAGAAGAAGATGTAAGAGATGAAAGCAGTTCAAGTAAACGTCGCCATGAAGATGAATCTTCCGACCGCCGTGGGGGATTCCGTTGGTTCTAAGTAAATAAAGAATGGGCCACTACAAGGAACGTAGTGGCTTTTTCTTCATGGGAGAGAGGGAAAATGATGTTAAGTGTGATGGAAATCGTATTGCTGGCACTGGCCACTTTTCGTCTGACACGTCTCATTGTCAGAGATTACATCATGGAATGGGTACGCCGACCTTTTATGGACGTGAAGGTCATCCAGAATGAGCACGGCATTGAAGAAGAATGGGTGGAACCAAAAGGATTTGTCGGTGAAGGACTCAGTTGTCAATGGTGTGTGGGTGTGTGGTCTGCTTTCATAATGCTTTTCTTCTATATAATAATTCCGTATGGAGAGTGGCTGGTGCTATTACTCGCTCTGGCTGGTTTGCAATCCATCATTTATACGTGGGTCGACCGACAGTGACGGATAAAAAAGAAAAGTCTTTGTTTGAAGTATTAAAGGAAATTGATATGGAAACGTCGAAAATGAATGGAATCATTAAACATCCTGAAAAGAAATTCAACGGATGGGAAAAGGACTTTCAGGCTTGGGATCGTCGCTTCTCGAAGCGGATGACGGATATGGAAAAGTTTCTAAACAAACAAATGGGAAAGATGGAACGTTTCTTTGAGTAGGAAAAAAGGTATAGATAATCAAAGGAGGCGTCGGGATGGGATATATTCTGCCTGTCAATCACTATCAGTACCAGGATTATCAAATCAGAACGACCCAGCATGAGCGCTCACCTTTTGTCCTTGAAAGAATTCTCAAAGCCACGTTGGATAACAAGATGAAACACAATCAAACTCGTGAACAGGACCCTTTGGGTAACCAGCGGAGGAGTTCAATCCACATACCCGCGAATACCCATGCAGTAAACGGCTTTTACCCTTCATTTCAGAGAAGTGGGACAGAGAAGATTCTTTCTCGTATGACAGGAAAAGGGCGTCACTTTAGCGAAACTGTATGAAAAAGCTAAAGGAGTCGTGGTTATGTCTTTTCAGCAGTTGAATGAATGGTGTTATTATTATCAGAGTTCCGTTAATATTGGATACGTACATGATGGGGAGGATGGGTTACTCATCGATGCAGGAATCGATGCTTCATCCGTGAAAAAGGTGCTCAAGGAACTTGAGAAAAGGAATCTTCCTTTGACGCACCTTTTTATTACCCATGCCCACGCAGATCATTATGGAGGAGCCCGCTTTGTTCAGGAAAATTATAATGTACATACCGTCGCTCCTGTATTTGAAGAAGCTATTTTAAGAAATCCAAGCATGGAACCTCTTTATTTATTCGGAGGGAATGACCCGCTTCCGGAGTTACATAATAAATTTTTGGAAGGTCCGGCGGTTCGGGTGGATGAAGTCGTGGGGGAAGGGAAAGTAGGGTTTGGTTCGCTAACAGCGGAAGCTTACCATCTTCCTGGTCATAGTTATCATCAGTTGGCCTTAAAAGTCCATGAAATTCTCTATGCGGCTGACTGCTATTTTAGTGTAGATACGCTGAAGAAGCACAAAATTCCTTTTTTGACGGATGTCAGTTTGACACTGGACAGTTTAGACCGTGTCTCTCAAATTCCATGCAGTGGGGCGGTTCCTGGTCATGGGAAGTTTGAAGCCAATCCTATGCTGACGATACAAAACAACATGGATTACCATGAACAGCTGTCTGCCTGGCTGCATCAATACCTTGCTGAAGAGGGACTGGTTGCACACGAAGTCATCGTCAGGGCGATGTGTAACCAATACAATGTCGAAGCCCAGGGTTTATCCCAATGGCTGTTATTCAGAACGGCGGTCACTGCCTATTTGATTGGATTAAAAAAAGCGGGCCTCGTAGAGGACCGCATCATGAACAATACGTGGAGTTTTTCTATCACAGACCAATAACGTATAAATCCGGCTCGCCTTCTTTGTGTTCCGCGTACATGATTTCAGCAGGATCGTTGAAGTTCTGTGCTCTCAGTTGATCTTTCAGCCACTTCTCATCCAAACCTGCTTCTTTGAGATTATCCCATACGACTTCTCCATCACTAATGATCGTACGAGGGAGAGGAACGGGTTGAGGGGCTAAGTTCATATCATCACGAGTGACATTTTGGTACTGGGATGATTTCAACACAGAAATTGTACCATCTGTTTCAAGGACAGCATATTGAACTTCCTGTATAGAAAAAACATCCTTAGAGCGCAGCAAATGCTGGAGTTGATTAAGGTCCAGCTTATTCTTCTTCAACTGATCACGATCGATTTTTCCTTTATATATGACGAGGGAAGGGCTTCCTTCCAATATCTTACGTGTTCCTTTGAATTTTTGGGTGATCACTTCCGTGGTTAAGATGAGAATAGTCCACAACAGGATGGCAAAGCCGACATCAAGAATTCCGACTTCTTCATCGTATAAAGCATTACCGACCAGTTCTCCAAGGACGAGAGCAGAAATGAAGTCAAATGCCGTAATTTGGGTGATCTGTGTTTTTCCAAGCAATTTTGTCATAATAAATAGTGCAGTAAAACCAAAAAGTGTTTCCAAAGTAATTTGTAAGTATTCCATACTTCTCACGACCCTTATCTGTAGCCTATACGCATCATTTTAGACAAAAGGGTCTGAGGATAAACGAAAAAAACTCCGGAATCCCGGAGTTTTTTTCGTTTATCATTTTATAATTTTTTCACCATCGTTACGTGAGGGATGCCGGCATCCATGAATGTGTCTGAAATGGTCACATATCCAAGAGATTCATAGAATGACTCTGCTTGCGTTTGAGCGTTCAATTTGGCTTTATCATAAGCATAATCACGGATGACTTCTTCCATAGAAGCAATCATTTGTTTACCTAACGATCGGCCCCGGTAATCCTTTAGGACACAAATTCGTTCAAGTTTTCCAAACCCATGAACAAAACGTAGTCGTGATGCAGAGACCGGCTGTTTTCCCTCATACCCTACAAAATGGATGGCGGAATCATCAAACTCATCGATTTCTATTTCCAAAGGAACCTGTTGTTCCTCTACAAAGACAACGCGTCTCACATAGAAAGCGTCGTCTTTCTGTTGTTTATTCTTAACTTTCATGATATCCAAGGAGCATCACCCTTTGCCGAGACGGAAGGTTTCGTACACACTCCATGCTCCGTTTTCGAGTTGATAAAGCAACTGGAAGCGGTCCACTTTATCATTCAAGTCGAACTTCAGCATGCGCAGGCTGCCATATACATCAGAAAACTCTTCATCCGAAAGTTTTTGTGCAATTGTAATATGTGGGACAAACGCGAAATCTTTTTCCTCGGGAAGTTCACCAGCGTGCAATTTGTCATTCAGTTCAAAGATCTCATCGGACGGTTCAATTTTTAAGTAAATCGTATTTGTAACGGGAGAGAAAGAGCTCACCTTGTACACGCCATACGAAAAAGGCTGTGTGTTTTTAGCAATTTCACTCAATTCAGGAATGATTCTATTTTCAATTTCTTCTTCTTCTGCTTCAAAAGCTTCTTTCATCGTGATATGTGGGGGAATCAATGCATAGTGGGGATCGTACCGCTTGCGGTATGAATTCGCCACATCCTGTACTTTTTTTGATGGAAAAACTGCTATTCCGTATCTCATTGGACTAACCCTCCTGTTTCCTTCTATATCGCTATTCCTTACCAAACATCTTCAATAAAGCACGTTCAAAATCCTTCTGCCAAGTGCCCCAAGTATGGTCACCGTCTAATTCATGATACGTGTAGGCGAGTGGCTGGCGATTTAAAAAATCGCGCAGTTCACGGTTAGGTACAAGAAAATTCTTTCTTGCTCCTTCAGTCGTTTCAACATCTGTTTCATCCAACCCAATGGTATGATAAATGGTCAAGGAAGAAAAGTCTTTGGTGGATTGCACGACCTCTTTTACATGTTCATCGACATAAGGACTCTGCATGATGACATTACCGAATATGTTCGGGAACTTCACCGCTGTCATCAACGCGAGCGTTCCTGCTAAAGAGTCACCGACAAGCGTGCGTCCTCTGCCCATGCAGTAACCAGGCAATTCTTCATCTAAGAAAGGGACAACTTCGCGAATGAGAAAATTCACGTAATCGCTTTGTTTCTTTCCGTCTGGATGGTATTTGTCCTGGCGGTCATATTTGTCATTATAATGGATACCGATGAAAATAGTGTTCTCAATTTCTTGTTCTTTATGGAGCTTGTCACTCAATGTGGCCGCGCGTCCCATCGAGTAATAATCGTTTCCATCCTGCATGATACAGAAATGGTATTTGTATAATGGAGAGAAATTCTTCGGGGTGTACACCCTTAGTGTCATTGTCTCCTCTAAGTATTGACTATCTATGGTATATTCTGTCATGGATCCGTCTCTACCCATTTTCCGACCACCTCCTTACAGCATGGAAAGTTCCTTTAGGCATTCCCATAAAATTTTTCGTATAAACGTTCCACTATTCATTTTATCATATAATTGTCGAAAAAGTTGAAAAGATGATAGTTGGATTTTCAGGTAAAATGTTCTTATGTAATTTAATCATGTTTCGTTAACTAGAAGGTTTGTGGAAAACTGGATTTCGAGACTTTTACGGGTGTTAGGGACTCCGGAAAACGGTGCGCTTTCCATGGACGAGTGATGAGCCTCCTCGAGCTATGTATTAACCCCTTATCAATGGCCAGGAACCATTCATTATTTAAACGAGACATGGATTCCTTTGAGGATCCGGGGGAAGCGCTCCTGCGGAAAGCGATTCATTCTATCGATCCCCATCCGCCCAACAACATCGTCTCTAAACGGATTCTTCCACAATCCGGAGCTTCAGTGAAGGAATGGGCCTGCTATTTAGCACGAGCTAGTTGACATGGTTCGCATTTCGTAGTATATTATTTCTTGTCAGCAAGTTAAACTTCTTACATACGATTCCGTAGCTCAGCTGGGAGAGCGCCACCTTGACAGGGTGGAGGTCGTTGGTTCGAGCCCAATCGGAATCACTAATAAAAAAGAGAGCATTCATATGAATGCTCTCTTTTTTTGTGCCTTTTAAAATGATGGAGATTAAAGTGGAAACGAATTAGTCTATGGGTTACTGTCAGGCTCGGGACGTCCCGAGCCTTGTTTAACTATGACTTTTGTAAACGGAAGTTTTTATTACAGGCTTCTGCTAATTTTTCCACTTCATGATTAAACCTCTTGAAGTCGAGGTTATCCAATTCCTCTACTTTTACAGCATTGATAATTGTTTTTCCGAAGATCCAAACATCCTCCTGAATGGCCTGATCGTGCATGGCGGCGATTTTGTACAAAGATTCGACGACACTATTCATAACAGATATGTCATGATAGCCATATATTTTGATTTGGTAGAAACTCTTATACAAATACTCTTCAAAGGATTTCGGTTGTGCTATTAAGCGAAGTTTCTCATCACTATCAATGTAGTAGCGGATCGGCTCATAAACAGAGGCGAGCTCTATAAGAAGAGAACCAATACGGTTTATGCAGTTGGTCGCTGTATGAGGATCGTTCAGACTTGGAGAGATGGCTCTGACTGCAATCTCCACAAGTTTTTGGATAGAGAACTCGACATCCTGTGTATCAATCCGCTCATTGCCGATTAAGACATAGGCTGCGCATGACCCAGGGTTTTCAAGATCTCGATCTGAATCTTTCCAATAATAAAAAAGGGGCATTCCTTTTTGGATATAGTCTCCCATTAAAAAGCTTGTTTCGAGAATGAGAGAGTGGTTTTTGGCCCACTTAATAAGGGCGCCGTACTGAACATTCTGAATATAACCTGATTTCTCAGCCGGAATCACTTGGGCTTTTGATTGGTCCAGCGCTTTTAGTTCGTTGTCATCCCATTCGGTGGCTGTATGATAATTTTTTTCTTCAAATGTTTTTTCAATAAGGGCAGAGGTGCTTTTTCTTATGGAGCCAATTAAGTTATTCACTTTTAGGAACCGAGAAGAATGGTGAATGAACAATATAAAAAACGCTAAACAAATAATAGAGACGATAACCGTAAAGAGGGGACTGACCAAACCTAGGCCCGGTTCTTTTCCCAATAGAAACAGGTTGATGAGAGAAAAAATAAAGCCAAAAGAAAAGACACCTAACACATGTTGAGTGACACGACTCTTCATGAAGTCTTGTAAGGTGCGTGGTGAAAACTGAGTAGTGTACGTTGTCAGTACCACCATGATGGTCGAAAAACTAATCGTGGTCATCGTTAAGATAGAGGTCACCATCGAACCATATAACGTTTGGGCAACCGATGACTTCGTCAAAAAGAGAGAAGGGATGTTGTTCTTATATTCTGAAATGATCCATTGATCAATCAGAGCGGTTATCGCCACAGCAATGATTGAAAGGATACTGTATATCGTAGGGAGAAACCAAAAACTGTCTCTAATATTTATCCAAACCTTACCTTTGTTCATTGAAAAACCTACTTCCTCGTATAGTGTATGTTTCTTAGTATGACCGAATTTAGCCGGGATAAAAAGATGCATTTACGTAAACTTAAAAAACTCTTAAAATTTTATTGACACTTTATTTGTTCCGTAGTATATTATTATTTGTCAGCAAAACAGCCGACAAATTTCTACATACGATTCCGTAGCTCAGCTGGGAGAGCGCCACCTTGACAGGGTGGAGGTCGTTGGTTCGAGCCCAATCGGAATCATCCATACTAAGTGCCGGAATGGCGTAGTTTCTCATCCAGGGAGAGGCTGCGTCATTTCTTTTTTTTAGGATGAAATATCTCTTTACTCTCAAAAGAAAAGAGACAGATCTGTACTGTCTCTGAAATACTTCAAAACTTTTATACTTCCTTGAAGTTGATTGATATGATTCGGTCTGTCGATGGGTTATAGATGACCGTCCCTTCGATACTCATTGTTTCCTGAGGGGATTCCATAACAAACTTGTAAACTTCCTTCACGTTACCGTTCTGCTGGGTTTGGCTCACTTTACTGTAATCGGTAGCATTGTAATTCGGGTAGGCCGATTGAGCAATCTCTAAAAGATATTTGCCCCATTTTTCTTCTTCTAATTGAGGGTTCGGTGTGATTTCTACATTGATGACACCAAGCTCTACACCTGCACCTAGGGCTTCAAAGGCTTTTCTGTGAAGGTTGATTTTATTTTCCGGGTAGTTAGGGACCTGGTCTACCACCGTGACTAACACGACTCTTTGATTGGTGACATTCTTCACTTTGATTGTCTGGCCGCATTGGTAAGGTGAATTCTGACCGACAGCCGCTGTCATGTATCGGTTATTCGACCATGGAATGCCACATTTGGTTACTTCTCCGCCTTCTGTCCAGCTAGCCTGGCCGCGCACCGGTTGTCTTACACTATAGCCATAGGAGTATGCTGGGTTTCTGTAGGCTTGAGGATAGGCATAGCGAGAATAAGCCTGATAGGGATTTGCCCCATAAGGATAGCCATAACCATATGGGCCATGATTAAAATTGGCGTACATTCATTTTCCCCCTGTCATTACTTTAGATCCTCAATAGCCTATGTCATTTTTGGTTTTTGTGTGAACATTCAATATGTACTCCGGTTTTCCGTTGAAACAACATATGTAAAGCAGGTTAATCTATGAGTACTACCCAGTGATCATCTTTTAATGCAGCAGGTGGATATTTAAAGATGCTCTTATATACAGCCTTCATTTCATCGTACAGTTTTTTTGAATGGATGGTCCTTAAGTACTTGTTTGGATTGGCTTCAAATGATTGAAGCTTATCTAAATCAAGTCCTATCTTATAGGAGTAGAAGCGTTCAGGAGATCGCAGAAAAGATTTTTCTGTTGGCTCCGCATCACCCTGGGCAAGAGGTTTTTTGCTGTGAACCCTTATTCTTCTTGACGTCTTGTTATCCTCCTCAAGTTCCTCACAAACGTCGTAAAATTTCATGAAGGGTGCTGCCGAATCGCGATCGATATAACTGGTACGAAAACTGAACTCTACAGCTCCATGCTCACCAGATACGACACAAAAAGCCAGATATGTAACCTGATCTTTGATTCCTTGATCAATTTCTTCCTTGTTACTAAAGCAGTGACAAAAGCTTTTCCTCATGATTACACACCCTCTTTAATAGATTTTGACCTATTATATCACGCCTAACCTATCATTCGGTGATAATTAACTTCCAAACCATGTACCTATTCCAATTGTCTTAATTTGTTAATTAACTCTAGATTTACAGTTTTTTAACCATTGTTTCATATTCTCCAAGTAATATGCGTATTGCATCGACATATAACGAGGAGGAATACATTTGTTTAGTAAAAAGTATATGAAAAAATTATTGCCTGTGGCTCTATCCACATCTTTGATTCTTGGAGGGGCTGCTTTTACCTTTAACGATGAAGTTCTTGCAAAACCTAATAAAGATAAAGGAAAGGTAGAGAATATTATTTTTCTAATTGGGGATGGTATGGGGCCTAACTACACATCCGCTTACCGTTACTTCAAGGATGATCCTGCTACTCCTTATACAGAAAACACGGCATTTGATGAACATTTAATTGGTATGCAGGAGACTTATTCCTGGGATCCGGAAGAGAGTATTACAGATTCCGCTGCTGCTGCAACTTCAATGGCAGCCGGAATTAAAACTTACAACAATGCAATCGCGGTGGACATGCAGAAGAATGAAGTGAAAACTGCTCTTGAACTGGCGAAGGAAAAAGGAAAAGCAACAGGTCTTGTAGCTACATCTCAAGTCAATCATGCTACACCTGCATCATTCGGTGCTCACGATGAATCCCGCCATAATTATAATGATATCGCCGATGATTACTTTGATGAAAAAGTGAATGGTGAACATAAAATTGATGTATTGCTTGGGGGAGGTACTTCTTATTTCGAAAGGGAGGACCGCGATCTGACCAATGACTTCCAGAAAGATGGATACAGCTACGTGGAATCTCGTGAGGAACTAATGGAAGATTCCAATGAACAAATCGTCGGTTTGTTTGCACCTAAAGGGATGGACAAAATGATCGACCGTTCTTCAGATGCTCCTTCTTTGGAGGAAATGACTTCTACCGCCCTGGAAAGGCTGAGTAAAGACAAAGATGGGTTCTTCCTCATGGTTGAAGGCAGTCAGATTGACTGGGCTGGTCATGATAATGATGTAGTAGCGGCTATGAGTGATATGCAGGATTTTGAAGCTGCCTACGAAGAAGCTATTGAGTTTGCAAAGAACAATAAGAATACTTTGGTTGTTACGACAGCTGACCACTCAACAGGCGGAATGACCATGGGTCGTGATGGAGAATATCAGTGGAATCCTGAACCTTTAAAAGCTGCAGAACGTACACCTGACTTTATGGCTTCTGAGATTGCAGAAGGTGCTGGGGTTGAGGAAACGTTAGAGCAGTATATCGATCTTGAATTAACAGACGATGAAGTCCAATCCGTCAAAGATGCAGCAGAAAATGGATCAGTCACGGAGATTGATAATGCCATTGAGCACATTTTTGATATTCGCTCCGGTACCGGTTGGACTACTGGCGGCCACACAGGAGAAGATGTAATTGTTTACGGCTTTGGACCTCAGTCTCAACAATTCGCAGGATTGCATGATAACCATGAAGTTGGACAAAAGGTCATGAACTTGATTGAGAATGGAAAGATGAAAAAGCAGGCACATAAATAAAAGAAAAAGCTTCCCTTCCAAAGGGAGGCTTTTTTAGAAAAAGGAGAGAAACCCGTTGAAACATTTGTTGCTATTATTGAGTTTAACTATTTCCATTATCCTCACTGGTTGTTCAAACCAGGTGGCTGGAGAAGGGAATGAGTCGGAGAATCAAGCTCCATTATTTGAAATCCCGGAACAAACGAAGTATAAAAATAATCCCCAAGCCCCTGATGATCAGGGGCTAAAGGAAGTAGGGGACCAGGCGGAGGATATGGATGGGCAGATAGCCCTTAAATCTATTAAAGAGATGGAGAAGTATGTAGAAGTGGGAGCGGTCCAAATGGTGGTAAAGGATGTGAAAGTGCTAAATTACTCTCCATCGCCTGACTTGGTGGATTATTTCCATGCCTTTACTCACAATGAAACCAATTTTAATTATATAAAGTTCACCGTCGCTATAAAGAATACGGGAGATCAGAAAGTGAATGTAGCGCCCGTGGAAGTCTTGAAGACGAATACCGGGGAGAAGCTGGGATTCAATGACGACTTTTATTTGGAAAAGCTGAAAGGAGAGTACGAACCGGGTGAAACACGAGTAGGGCAAATGGGATTCGTCCTCGAACAGGATTGGGAAGAATTAGAGACTGTGATCATAGAGACCAGTGATGTTTTGGATGACGAAGGTAATACTGTGGCAGAGGGAGAAAAAATAGAAGTAGAATGGGAAAAAACATTTAAGTTTGGCAAACAATAGAATAGAAGAAACAAGCGGTCCTCCATCTTCTTAAGGTGGAGGGGCCGCTTATTTTTGTTGTTCATCATAGGTTACCCATTTACCGGTATGCCACCATTCACGTGGATCATTTGACCTGTCACGTAACTGGAATCATTGCTTGCTAAATAGACATAAGCAGGAGCGAGCTCATACGGTTGTCCTGGGCGGCCCATGGGGTTTGTGGAACCGAATTCCGCCACTTTTTGTTTATCAAAACTGGCAGGGATTAATGGTGTCCAAATAGGTCCAGGGGCGACGCCGTTCACACGGATGCCTTTACTTACTAATGACTTGGCTAGAGAACGCGTAAATGTCGTAATGGCTCCCTTGGTTGAAGAGTAATCAATCAATTGTTCATTGCCTTCATAGGCAGTAACTGATGATGTGTTAATGATCGTGCTTCCTTTTTGTAAGTGAGGGAGAACAGCTTTAGCCATATAGACATAGGAGAAGAAATTCACGCGAAAGGTCTTTTCAAGCTGCTGATTCGTAATAGCCATGAGGTCTTTTTGTGGTAATTGCATCGCTGCATTGTTTACAAGCACATCAATCTTTCTGAAGTCTGATTTGATCCGTTGGACGGTTTCCTCACAGAACGCTGCACTTCCAATATCTCCATTATATAGGTGACACGTGCGACCTTCCGATTCAATCAGCTGTTTGGTTTTATCAGCATCTTCCTGTTCGTTGAGGTATAACACAGCAACATCTGCGCCTTCCTTAGCGAAATAAAGGCTTACTGCCCGTCCAATTCCACTATCTCCTCCAGTAATCACCGCCACTTTTCCTTTTAATTTTCCACTTCCTTTATAGTTTGGATCCACATATTCCGGATGCGGCTTCATTTCATGTTCAAAACCTGGCTGCCGATCCTGATGCTGCTTAGGCTGAATTTCCTTCTTTTGCTTGCTCATCATACTCCTCCTGTATGTAAAATACTGGATGACCTGGTCACCCAATATTAGGATGCCCAGGTCATCCAGTTTTACCTAAATCGTAAATATCCCTTACCAAAAGGTCATTGTGTCAAAATGGGAGGTTTTTGATTTGACACTTCGTCCATTGATGTAGGAATTTTCTGAATTTATAATATATTTGAAGGGTGTAAAGGAACAGAATCTACGAGTAGAGGTGAAAAAATGGAGACAACTTTCTCGAAAAAGAACCAGGTAACGATTCAGAACTTCATTGGTGGCGAGTGGGTTTCGTCGGAAAGCGGGCAAGTGGAGGACGTACCCAATCCTGCAACAGGAGAGATCATTGCCCAAGTTCCCATTTCATCAAAAGAGGATGTAGATAAAGCGGTCCAATCAGCAAGAGAGGCATTCAAGACTTGGAAAAAGGTGCCGGTTCCGAAGCGGGCCAGAGTGATGTTCAAGTACCATCAGTTGTTGGTAGAAAATCGTGAAGAGCTTGCGAAAGCCCTCACACAGGAAAATGGAAAGACCATGAAAGATGCGACAGGGGAAGTGCAGCGAGGCATTGAATGTGTCGAATTCGCAGCCGGCGCCCCAAGTCTTATGATGGGCGACGTTCTTCCTGATATTGCGGAAGGCATTGACTCTGGAATGTATCGCTATCCCGTTGGGATTGTGGGTGGAATCACACCATTTAACTTCCCGATGATGGTGCCATTGTGGATGTTCCCACTCGCGATCGTGTGTGGAAATACATTTGTATTGAAGCCATCCGAACGTACTCCGATTCTTGCAAAAATGCTTGTAAAGCTCATTCATGAAGCGGGTCTTCCAAAGGGCGTTCTCAACGTTGTGAATGGTGCGCATGACGTCGTGAACGGATTGCTTGAGCATGACGAAGTCGACGCGATTTCCTTCGTCGGTTCCCAGCCTGTAGCCGAATATGTGTACAAAACAGCGGCCAACCACGGCAAGCGTGTTCAAGCACTAGCTGGAGCGAAAAACCACTCTATTGTTCTTCCGGACTGTAACTTAGATAAGTCGGTAGAAGGGATCATTAATGCCGCTTTCGGAAGCGCGGGCGAGCGTTGCATGGCTTGTTCTGTAGTTGTAGCCGTCGGCGATGTAGCTGATGATCTTGTCGCTAAATTAAAAGAAGCCGCTGATCAATTGAATGTAGGAAATGGGTTAGATGAGGAAACAAACCTCGGACCGTTGATCCGTGACTCCCACCGCGAGCGTGTTCTAAGCTATATCGAAGCCGGGGAGCAGGATAATGCGAAGCTTGTCCGTGATGGTCGAGTAGAACTTCGAGAGAATGAGTCCGGCTATTTCCTTGGTGCAACGATTTTTGACTACGTCACTGATGAGATGAAGATCTGGAAAGATGAGATTTTTGCTCCTGTTCTTAGTATTGTTCGTGCTGATACACTTGATGAAGCGATCGAAACGTCCAACAAATCTGAGTTCGCTAACGGTGCTGTTATTTACACATCAAGCGGAAAAGCTGTACAACAATTCAGAGAAGAGATGGATGCCGGAATGCTTGGTGTCAATGTCAACGTTCCTGCCCCAATGGCGTTCTTCCCGTTCTCTGGAAATAAAAAGTCCTTCTATGGCGATCTCCATGCCAATGGTAAGGATGGGTTGAATTTCTATACGAAGCGTAAAATGCTGACTCAACGCTGGTACTGATGATCTGGTGCGCGGACTTTTTTGAACATTCCGCGCACCTTCCACTTAACATCCACAAATTTCCTGCCAATCTTACAAAAAATCTAAACAAAGCATGCAACATTTAACATTATGTATAATGGAATTTTTCAATTTTTCATGTAAAGTGAAAATAGTTATTTAAAAATTCAGTAAATAAAGAAAATTCAATTATAGGAGGTGAGTCTGAATTTAAGAAATCACAATCTTGGGGGATTTGATTTCAAGATGAATGGACAACAAAACAGGATTACATAAGGAGGAATTATAGTGTCTGATAAAGTCCAAATAGGTTTGATCCAGGCATCTCATGATGTGGATGGAAGTGAGCCTGTAGAAGTTCACAAACAACATTCCATAGAGAAGCATATCAAACTAGTGAAAGAAGCAGCGGAAAAAGGGGCGCAGATCATCTGTCTTCAGGAAATCTTCTATGGTCCATATTTTTGCTCGGAGCAAAACCCGAAGTGGTACGATTCCGCGGAAGAAATTCCAAATGGTCCAACGACGATACGTTTCCAGGAGCTTGCGAAGGAGTTAGGCGTTGTCATTGTTCTTCCTATCTATGAAAAAGAGGGGATTTCAACGTACTACAATACAGCTGCGGTCATCGATGCGGATGGATCTTATTTAGGAAAATACCGTAAGCACCATATTCCACAAGTAGCTGTAGGGGACAAAGGGCACGGATTTTGGGAGAAATATTACTTCAAGCCAGGAAACCTTGGCTATCCTGTATTCGACACGGCCTTTGCCAAAGTTGGAGTCTATATCTGTTATGACCGCCACTTCCCAGAGGGGGCTCGATTACTAGGATTAAACGGAGCTGAAGTAGTCTTTAACCCATCAGCGACTGTAGCCGGACTTTCTGAATACTTATGGAAGCTTGAGCAGCCTGCTCATGCGGTAGCCAATGGGTATTACCTTGGTGCCATCAACCGTGTCGGTTATGAAGGACCGTGGAATATGGGTGAATTTTATGGACAGTCTTATCTTGTCGACCCGCGCGGAAACTTCGTTGAAACGGCCAGCCGTGATCAAGATGAAGTCCTTATTGCAGAAATGGACAAGAAGTTTATCCGTGAAGTACGTGATACATGGCAGTTCTATCGCGACCGTCGTCCGGAAACTTACGAAAACATGGTTGAGCTTCTCCCTTAAAACCTATCCATCAGACACAAAGTAGAAGTTCTGCATAGAGCAAAAGAAAATGAACCATTTTCTCTATGTGGAACTTTTTTATTAAGAGGCCTATCCAAAAGCCTCTCTTTTATTAAAGGAGGGAAACATCTTGACCCAGTTAAAGAGCAAAGGAATTTCATTAGAAAATCTGAAGGTGAACTTCGAGGAAGTCCATGACGGACTGAATGCTCAGGAAGCGATGGAAGAATCGAACCGATGTCTATATTGTTACGACGCACCTTGTATCCAGGCTTGTCCGACAGGGATCGATATCCCGAAATTCATTAAAAAGATTGCCTCTGGCAACTTAAAAGGATCGGCGACAACCATCATGTCTTCCAACCCTGTCGGAGCGACCTGCGCCCGTGTTTGTCCGACGGAAGAGTTATGCGAAGGCGCTTGTGTATTGAACCATTCCACTGAACCGATTTTAATTGGAGATTTACAACGATTTGCGACAGACTGGGCGATCAAAAACGAACAATTATTGTTCAAGCCTGGCAAGAAGAACGGGAAAAAAGTTGCGGTTGTGGGAGGAGGCCCTGCGGGGTTAGCGGCAGCCAGAGAACTTGCCAGGTTTGGTTATGACGTGACAATTTTTGAAGCCGAAGCTGAAGCAGGCGGTCTTGACACCTACGGAATTGTTTCTTTCCGGCTTCCACAAGATATATCCCGCTGGGAAGTCGACCAAGTCGAGAAGCTTGATGTCGAAATCCGCACCAATACTCGTGTAGGCACAGATGTTGCTTTTGAAGAGCTGACCAATGATTATGATTCGATCGTTTTGACAATCGGAATGGGAAATGTTCCGATGCTCGGTATTGATGGAGAGGATCTGGAGGGTGTGCACGACGCGATAGATTTCGTGAAAAGTACGAAATCGGGTCCAATCACCGACGAGCTCCTTGGGAAAAATGTCGTCGTTGTCGGAGCTGGTAACACAGCTATTGATGCAGCGACCTGCGCCGCTCGAAAAGGTGCTGGCGATGTAAAGATCGTCTACCGCCGGACGAGGAATGAAATGACCGCATATGAGTTCGAATATGATTTTGCCAAGCAGGACGATGTCGAATTCAACTGGCTCACTCAACCTGTTGAAATTATCGGCGATGAAAACGGAAAAGTCACACACCTGAAATGTGTGAAGATGGCCCTGGGTGAACCGGATGCAGATGGGAGACGACGACCTTCTCCTGTTGAAAACTCTGAATTTGTCATGAAAGTGGATGCTGTTATCAAAGCGATTGGTCAAAGCCGTTATACCGATCTTATTGAAGGGTTCGGGCTGGATCATGAAGGTGGCGTGGTCACAGTAAATCCAGAAACAATGCAGACATCGAACCCGAAAGTTTTTTCAGCGGGTGATGTCATCTTTGCCAAAGGGCAGGGAGAAGCGATGGTGGTAACCGCCGCTCAACAAGGAAAAGAAGCAGCGATGGCGATTCACAAACAACTGGCACCTGAACCGACGAACGCCTATAAATCTTTCAACAAGGAGGAACATACATGGCTGACTTAAGTTTGAATCTTGCAGGAATTAAATCACCGAATCCATACTGGCTCGCGTCTGCGCCTCCCACAAACTCAGGCTATCAGGTCCAGCGCGCCTTTGAAGCAGGGTGGGGTGGTGCTGTTTGGAAAACGTTAGGTGAACCGATCTTGAACGTATCCTCCCGTTTTGCTGCCGTAGGGTTTAACGGAAAACAGGTGGCTGGTTTCAATAATATCGAGCTGATTACAGACCGTCCATTAGAAGTGAACTTGAAAGAAATTTACGAAACGAAAAAAAGGTTCCCGGATCATGCGATCATTGCTTCATTGATGGTGGAACCGACACAGGAGAAATGGCATGAAATTGTCAAACGTGTCGAAGATGTCGGCGTGGATGGATTGGAGTTGAACTTCGGGTGTCCACACGGGATGGCGGAGCGCGGCATGGGTGCAGCGTCCGGGCAGGTTCCTGAACTCGTTGAAAAGCAGACAATGTGGGCGAAAGAAGTCGCGCAAACGCCTGTCATCGTAAAGCTTACCCCGAACATTACAGATATTACTTTTACAGCGGAAGCAGCCGTTAATGGCGGCGCGGATGCGGTCAGTATGATTAACACAATCAACAGTCTAGCTGGGGTCGATATCGATTCATGGGATACGATTCCGAACGTAGCTGGAAAAGGAGCCCACGGAGGATATTGTGGTCCTGCCGTTAAGCCGATTGCATTAAACATGGTAGCTGAATGTGCTCGTCATCCGAAAATCAATGTTCCAATTTCCGGAATGGGCGGCGTATCGAGCTGGAGAGAAGCGGTCGAGTTCATGCTGATGGGCGCAACAGGTGTCCAGGTCTGTACAGCTGCGATGCATCACGGTTTCAGCATCATTGAGGATATGGTCGATGGGCTCGACAATTATCTCGATGAAAAAGGCATTGATTCCGTCATGGATCTTGTCGGGAAGTCAGTTGAGAAGTACAGCGACTGGGGCAATTTGGATCTTAATCATCAGGTCGTTGCACAAATCAATAACGATGTGTGCATCAACTGTAATAAGTGCCACATTGCTTGTGAGGACACGTCCCACCAGTGTATCGATATGTTAAAAGATGCTGATGGGAATGACATTTTGAAAGTGCGTGAAGAGGATTGTGTCGGCTGTAACCTCTGCAGCATTGTTTGTCCTGTTGATGGCGCGATAGACATGGTCGAGTATGCGAACGGCAAGCCACCGATGACATGGAATGAAAGACAAGCAGCCATCGGTGCCGCCTCTTCATGTGATGTGAATTTAATAAAATAAAACATAACGGAGGGATAAGATGAAGAAAATCATCAAAAATGGAACGATTGTGACAGCTGCTGATACGTATAAAGCAGATATTCTTATCGAAAATGAAAAGATTGCCTTAATCGGTCAAGATTTGAACGATTCAGCCGCGGAAGTAGTAGATGCGGATGGAAACTACATATTCCCTGGTGGAATAGATCCGCATACGCACCTTGAAATGCCATTTGGAGGAACAGTCAGTAAGGATGATTTTGAAACGGGTACTATTGCGGCTGCGCACGGGGGCACGACCACAGTCATCGACTTCTGTCTGACAGACAAAGGAAAACCTCTACAAAATTCTATTGATCAGTGGCACGCGAAATCAAAGGATAAATCTGTCATCGATTACAGTTTCCATTTAATGATTGGTGAAATGAACGATGATGTTCTCGAGCAGCTCCCAAGTGTCATAGAAGATGAAGGGATTACCTCATTCAAGGTTTTCATGGCCTATAAAAACGTGTTCCAGGCGGATGATGGCACCCTTTTCCGTACATTAGAACAAGCAAAAAAACTAGGCGCCTTAGTCATGGTCCATGCTGAAAACGGTGATGTGATTGATCATTTGGTCAATAAGGCATTGGAAGCAGGGCAAACCGACCCGATTTATCATGCACTGACTCGTCCGCCGGAAGTGGAAGGGGAAGCGACAGGACGTGCTGCAGAATTAACGGGTCTCGCTGACTCCCAACTCTATGTGGTTCACGTCACGTGCGAAGAAGCGGTGGAGGCCATCGCGAAAGCACGTAAAAAAGGGTATAACGTTATGGGTGAAACGTGCCCGCAATACCTGGTCCTCGATCAAAGTTACTTAGAAAAACCGGATTTCGAAGGCGCGAAGTATGTATGGTCTCCGCCTCTTCGTGAAAAGCACCACCAGGAAGTGTTATGGAAGGCGCTTAAAACAGGAGATCTGCAAACGCTTGGTTCCGACCAGTGCTCCTTCGACTTTAAGGGTCAGAAAGACTTAGGAAAAGGCGACTTCACAAAGATTCCGAACGGTGGACCGATCATTGAGGATCGTGTCAGCATCCTTTTCTCTGAAGGGGTGAAAAAAGGAAGAATTTCTCTAAACGAGTTTGTAGACATTACGTCAACGAAAATTGCAAAGACATTCGGTCTTTTCCCACAAAAAGGTACGATTTCAGTCGGTGCAGATGCGGACATCGTCATTTTCGATCCGAATGTGGAACGCACAATCTCTGTAGAAACGAGTCACATGGCTGCGGATTACAATCCTTTTGAAGGAATGAAAGTGACTGGGCAGCCGGTCAGTGTCCTGTCCCGTGGTGACTATGTCATTAAGAACAAAGAATTTGTAGGGAAACTAGGGAAAGGAAATTACTTGAAACGTTCCCGTTACGGGGAACTGACATCCTCCAAAGAAGAACTTTATCAGAAGTAACCTGTCCGATTGCCATGAATTGTAGGCTGCCTCGCTTCAATGAAAGCCAGGCAGCCTTTTAAAAAACAGGTATAGGTAGGAGGAGTCCAAAACATGGACAAAAAGACAAATCATTTAATGTCCCCTGATTTAATGCCCATTCCTCACAACGAGAAAAAAATCAGCACTCTTGGTTTTTCGTTTATGTGGGTCGGGATGGCTGTTGTACTGGCAGCTTTTGCTATAGGCGGAGCAGGTGTACAGGAAATATCTTTGATCTGGGTCGTGCTTGGTACATTGTTGGGAACGATTTTAATCGGTCTTGCCATTTCAGTAACGGCTGATATTGGTATTGAACACGGGATATCTTTCCCTGTTTACATGAGAGCCCCTTTTGGGACGATAGGTACCCATTTTCCATCTATCGTTCGTGGAGTGGCTGCATCCATGTGGTTCGGGATTAATACGTTCTTCGGTTCAACAGCTATCAATGGAATTTTAAACATTTTATTCGGTTTTGATAATTGGTTTGTTTGTTATATTCTTTTTGCTTTATTCCAATTATTCAACACGGCATTAGGAATCAAAGCGGTAGAAAAGTTCGCCGACCTCGCTGCCCCGATCATCATTTTGATTGGAGTATGGATGTATTTTACTCTTGCAGGAACAGCTTCTGAACAGGGAAAAGACATATGGAGCTGGGTGGAAAGCCCTGTAACCGGAGGAGCAGCTTTTACAGCTTTTGTGGTCGTCGTTGTTGGGAATATGGGCTATTGGTCAACACTCGCCGCTGATATAGCTTCCATCTCCCGTTTTATAAAAGCACCGAAACTGGAACGTAACTGGGTGAAAAGAAACAAAGGGGCTCTCGTAGGAAGCCTTGTAGCCCTGCCTTTGACACAAACATTCATCGTGGTTCTAGGTGCCGTCTCCTACATTGCTGTCTCCAACTTTGACCCTGTCGTCGCTTTACAGGAATCAGCCAGTGGACTTGTCTTAGGTATCCTTCTGTTAATGATCGTTCTTGCCCAGTGGTCGACAAACGTATCAGCAAACATCGTACCTGCGGCTACCATCTTTTCAAATGTCGGTGGACCGAAGCTGCCATTCTGGGCCGGCGTTTTCATTGCTGGTCTTGTAGGAACAGTCATTCAGCCCTGGAGTATTTTCAATTTATTGATTCCGGTATTATTAATAGCCGCAGCCATTCTCTCTGTTATCGTAGGCATCATTTTTGCCGATTATTATTTATTGAGAAAACGAAGAATGAACGTCTATGATTTGTATAAACAAGGGGGGCAATTCCGTTACGATGGAGGTGTCAACTGGGCCGGTATCATTTCATGGGTCATTGGAAGTGCTTTTGCGTACACTTTCTCCACATATTCTTTCTTCGTCGGATTTGGCGTAGGTGCCCTGTGTTATTACTTATTAGCCAAGCATTGGTATTTCAAAAAGCATCCCCAGGCAGAAATCGATAACCCAAGCGACGACGAATACCTTGGCATAACCGTCGGTCGTGACTGGGTAATCGGTGAGAAATTCGTAGAAGAAAAGCTGGGGCGTAAGACAGGAACAGAAGGATCCACACAAAAAATGGATGCATAACAAGGAGGAATTCAAATGTCTGACCATCGCGAGTTTGAAGCAGAACGCGAAAAGATCGACTTTTTATTGGAGCAGGGCTATGTCATTAGTGGAGTCACTGAAAATTTAAGTGGGGCATTCGTCGAGTTTCAATATAAAGGAAACGAATCTGATAAAAGTGAGAAAGAACGGCTGCACATCCTCCACCCGGATACGAGGAAGTATTTCTCTACCATTCTCGTTCAGCAACAGAAAAAACAAAGTGTTAAATAGAAAAAGAGGATTGGCTCCCTGCCAATCCTCTTTTTCTATTTCATCTACATCTTCCGTATAAGCTCCAGATTGTGGAAGGCTCGGCTTCGAGACTTTTGTTGAGTGGATGGGGCTGCGGGGGATGACTCGCTTTCCGCGGGAGCGCGGTGAGCCTCCTCGGACTGCGTCCAGTGGGGTCTCACCAAGCACTTTTTTCCTCCTAGTTATCCGGTTCCGGCGCCTGCACACTTAAGGTAGGAGTCTCGCCATCCCCCTCCGCCCCTTTGCTATATCAGTGTCTCGAAACCACTTCCTGAATAATCAGCTATTCTGTGTGAAGAGACCATAAGGATCATACTCCCAATCCGAGTTACTTGAACCCTGAAAGCTTGATACAAAGCGTTTTTCACCTATACCAAGTAGGATAGTGGGAGACCTTCCTACTTGGTATAAGGGTTCGTTAGCCCCTTCACCGAATGGGGTGGTTGGGAAGCTGAAAGACTTCCGTGGGAGAAAGGAGCTCGGGGCTCCCCCACAGGAAAGCAAGTAGCTTCCCAGCCACCCCTGAGGCTCAACCCGGGCAACGAACCCTGGAAAGTCTCGAAAATGAATCTTCCACCATCCTGCCAGTTTGTTGAAGATCAGGCACGTGTTAGATTCACTAGGACTATTAAACTTTTTTGTAAGAAAATCTCACAATCTATTAGATTTTTCTGAAAAATTGTTGTACTTTAAAAGAGGGGTCATTCAATGAACGAACACATGTCGATTGAAAACATCCTGAAAAGGGACCATTTCGCTTCTGCTGAAGTTATTGCTGGTCATAAGGGCATCGACCGGCTGGTCAAATGGGTTCACGTTTATGAGATGATCGAAGTGAGAAAGAACCTGAAAGGTGGAGAGCTTGTCCTTTCAACAGGATTTGGTTGGAAGGATGATGATGAGCTTTTTCTCCACTTATTAAAACAATTGATAGAAAAAGAAGTAGCCGGAATTTGTATCGAAATCGGGAGTTTCGTTGATTACATAAGCCAGGAAGCAATCGATTTTGCCGAAGCCAACGATTTTCCGATCATCTTATTCCGGGAAGAGGTTTCTTTTGTGGAAATCACCCAGGATATTCATGCGGATCTCATCAATCAGCAATATGAGTTTATCACGAATTTAGAAGATTATTCGCAGCGTCTGAACAAACGATTATTATCCATTGATAATTACTTTGAGATTCTAAAAAACTTGCAGCAATATGTGAATTGCCAACTCGTCTATATTGCCAAAGATCATACGGTCGTTACGATCCCGACCTTGAGAGAGAAAGAACGCGAGCAAGTATTGATGGAGCTGAGCAAGCCTGACATCGGATCGAGAAGGGTTTTAAAACAACCAGTGCAAGTATTCGATCGGGAATTTGCGAATATTTACTTATTGTCCAACCGTAGAGAGTTCGGTGAATTCGAATCTTTATTATTAGATAGGACGGGGACTGCGCTTGCACAATACTTGTTAAGGGAACTTTATACTGAAGAAAAAAGAAAAGCAAAAGAAACGGAATGGCTGACGGAATGGTTGCAGGGAGAGCATGAGGAAGAGGAGATTCGTGATCGGCTCGCTGTGTACAAATTGGATAAAACCGTTAAAGGAGCCATTGTTCTAACCATTAAGTTAAATATGGTGGATAGACAGAAATCGAACCCTGATGTGACATATATGAATATGCTCATTCACAATATCTTTGATCAAAACGGCTATTATGTTTTTCCGGTGGAGAAGAGACATCAGCTCACTTTTATTCTGTTGAATAGAAAAGAAGCAGAAGATTGGAAGGAAAGGATCAGACGCGGGGTTGTAAGGCTGCAGAAGATTAGTCTATTGAATGACTCTAGTATCTCATCTTTTCAAATTGCCGGGGGGAAATACGTCAAAGAACTTTCCAAGCTTCATGAAAGCTTTCAAACCGCCCAGGAGACTTTAACTTTACAGGAGAAGCTTCCGGAAAGTCAGTCCAAATTCTTTTATGATGACTTACACATGTACAGATTGATTTCCCTTGTCCATCAGCACAGTAACCTCGATGGATTGGTGGAGGAGTACTTAGAACCGATTATCAAGTATGATGAAAAGAATAACACGAACCTCCTTGAGACATTAAGGGTCTATTTGGCGTGCAATGGATCTAAAAAAGAAACCGCTTCCAAAGTATTTGTAGTGCGTCAAACGTTATATCATCGCCTTGAGAAGTTAGAAAAACTGCTGGGACCTGACTTTATGGAATGTGAAAAAAGGCAGGTCATCGAATTTGCACTTCTCGCTCATGAATATCAAAGAGCCGTAACCTAACCACCACCCTTAACACTTATTCTTTTCTTCTGAATAAGTGTTTTTTCACCCCTCTTTTCCTACTAAGGCTTCCTCTAGTTGAAGACTGTCTCACCGTTTCCCTCCGCCCCTTTACCTTATAAGTGTCTCGAAACTGAGTCTTCAACAATAAGTTCTCTTGTCATTATGTGAAAGTGGGGAGTTGACTGTTTGACACTATGTCTAATGAAAGTGCATCTCAGATGTTAGATAATTAAGATAATTCTAACAAAAGAACATTGAGGAGGAATCTCCGTTGACTAAAGCTGATGTGAAAAGCGAAATGCTTTCAAAAGACGAGAAATATGTATGGCACTCCATGAAACCTTATAATCCTGATGCAACAATGGTAGCAAAAAGTGCAAAAGGTTCCTGGATCACTGATATAGACGGGATCCGGTTCTTAGATGCCATGTCAGGCTTATGGTGTGTGAACGTAGGATATGGACGAGAAGAACTTGCGAAAGCAGCTTACGAACAGATCAAGGATCTTTCTTATATGCCACTTACACAAAGTCATGAAGCAGCGATTCAGTTGGGAGAAAAAATCAATCAGCTGCTGGGGGATGATTATGTTGTCTTCTTCTCAAACAGTGGATCGGAAGCAAATGAAGCTGCATTTAAAATGGTTCGTCAGTATCATCAGCAAAAAGGAGACCATTACCGCACGAAATTCATTTCAAGGTATCGAGCTTATCATGGAAACTCCACTAGTGCGTTAGCAGCAACGGGTCAAGCACAGCGGAAGTACAAATATGAGCCTCTTGGACCCGGTTTTCTACACGTGTCTCCACCTGATGAATATCGGAATGATCATAGTGAAAAAGATCGGTGGGGAGCAAAGGAAATTGATGATGTGATGACATGGGAATATAGTGAATCGATTGCCGGGGTGATTATGGAGCCGATCATAACTGGGGGTGGAGTGATTGTCCCACCGGAACAGTATATGAAAGAGGTTCAATCCATTTGTGAAAAACATGGGGCCCTCATGATTGTGGATGAAGTGATTTGTGGGTTCGGCCGTACAGGTAAGCCGTTCGGTTTTATGAACTATGGGGTGAAGCCCGATATCATTACGATGGCGAAAGGAATTACGAGTGCCTATCTTCCTCTTTCAGCAACGGCCGTCAAACGGGAAGTGTATGAAGCATTTTGTGGAGATGATACGTATGACTTTTTCCGTCACATTAATACCTTCGGTGGTCACCCGGCAGCGTGCGCCGTTGCACTTAAAAATATTGAAATAATGGAAAGAGAAAACTTGTTTGAGCGTTCGCGCGATTTGGGAGAATCTGCAATCAATGATTTGCACAACCGTCTTCAGAACCATAACCATGTGGGTAATGTGAGAGGGAAGGGCTTGCTCATTGGAATTGAGATGGTGGAGAGCAAAGAAACGAAGGAACCACTGGCCGTGGAGAAAGTGAATCAAATCATCGCTTATTGTAAAAATAAGGGTATTCTGATTGGGAAAAATGGGATGACAGTGGCTGGATTCAACAATGTTATAACTCTATCTCCTCCATTATCTATTGAAGAAGAGGATTTGACTTATTTGCTTGATAACGTGGTAGAAGCGATTCATTCGATATGACCTTGATGGGAGGTTCCTAACATGCAGATAGGGATACCGAAAGAAATTAAAAATAATGAAAACCGCGTAGCAATCACTCCAGCTGGTGCGGTTAACTTAATCAGCGAAGGGCACGAAGTTTTTCTGGAGTCCAATGCTGGGGAGCGTTCTGGTTTTTCTAATCAGCACTATGAAGAAGTTGGAGTGAAAATTGTAGGTACAGCGGCAGAAGCATGGAGTAAGCAAATGGTCCTGAAGGTCAAAGAGCCGCTTGCAGAAGAGTACCGATATTTTTATGAGGGATTGATTTTGTTTACGTATTTGCACCTTGCTGCCGATGAAGAATTGACAAAGGCATTGGCAGAGAAAAAAGTGGTCGCTATTGCTTATGAGACCGTTCAGTCTGAAAATGGATTCCTCCCCTTGCTCACACCGATGAGTGAAGTGGCTGGAAGGATGGCCACTCAAAAAGGTGCACAGTATTTAGAGCGTACCCATGGTGGAAAAGGCATTCTTCTTGGCGGTGTTCCCGGGGTGAAACGAGGGAAAGTAACCATTATTGGTGGCGGAGTTGTAGGGACAAACGCTGCAAAAATTGCGATCGGGCTGGGGGCAGACGTGACGATGATCGATCTAAGCCCAGACCGGCTAAGGCAGCTGGATGATATATTCGGATCTTCGATCAACACACTTATGTCGAACCCTTTGAACTTGAGTGAAGCTGTCAGAGAATCCGATTTAGTGATCGGAGCTGTCTTGATTCCAGGGGCAAAAGCGCCAAAACTTGTGACAGAGGATATGGTGAAGTCGATGAGTCGGGGAAGTGTGATTGTAGATGTTGCTGTGGACCAGGGGGGGATTGTCGAAACGGTTGATCACGTCACGACTCATGATGATCCAATTTATGTGAAACATGGAGTTGTCCATTATGCAGTTGGTAATATGCCAGGAGCTGTTCCGCAAACATCAACCCTCGCACTGACGAATGTCACGGTTCCTTATGCTATCCAGATCGCGAACAAAGGGTTTCAAAAAGCATGCATGGAAAACGGCGCCTTACTGAAAGGAGTCAATGTTGTCAATGGAAGTGTAACTTATCGTGAAGTGGCAGAAGCTCATGGGCTGGACTATATGGAAGTGGAGAAAGCACTTGGACCGAAGTCATTTGTTTCATGAAGAATAGCGTCTCGCCAAAATGTTAGGCGGGACGTTATTTTTTTTGCAGAAAGTACTTCAATCTTCTTATCATGAATAACATGGAATAAGCCCTTATTCTATATTAAAGGAGATCATCCCATGGATTTCATGATTGACTTCACCCCATATGCGGGACTTGCTGTGTTGTTATATGCAGTGAGGCAGACTAAACGCGTGCCAAACCGGTACATCCCCATCATAGCTGTTGTCCTGGGAGTTGCTTTTTCCTATTGGCAGCAGGGCATCTCTCCTTCAGCAACGGTGGAAGGATTGAAGTATGCATTGCTTGGCATCGGAACCGTGGCAGGAGTTAAGTATTTTTTAGAGAAAAATGAAGATGGGAAAAAGGACTGAGTACTTGTAGCTCAGTCCTTTTTGTCTTAAAAATATAGAAAACAGATCACAACAATTAATAGAAAACGGTAGATTGCGAATGGGGTTAATTTTACATGGTTGATCATTTTTAGAAAGAAACGAATAGATAAGAGAGCAAAAAGAAAAGCGCTCAGGAAGCCGATTAAAAAATAAGGAACAGCTGACCATTGGAAATAGGCAAGGTTATTAAAAATGGAAAGCACACTTGCTCCGAGCATGATTGGCACAGCCATGATGAAGGTGAAATCTGCTGCAGCTTTATGGCTCAATCCCATTAACACACCTGCTGATATCGTAGCACCAGATCGTGAGAAGCCAGGCCACAGGGAGAAACATTGAACAATTCCAATGGTGAAAGCTTGGGTATAACTGATTTGATCGACAGTTTCTTTCCCTTCCTTTGGTTGGTGCAGATCAGCAGCAATCATGAACACAGAACCAGCCCCCAATCCAACTAAAACGGTTTCGATACTGAATAAATGTTCATCAATGAACCCTTCGAAAAGGAAACCTAAAATTGCAGCAGGAAGGAGGCCTAAAATGATATGGGACCATGATAAATGACCGTTTTTACGTTGCTTTGAGGAGGTGAAAAGTTTTTTGAATCGAGCACGAAAAATGACCACGACGGCAAAAATAGATCCCAGCTGGATGAACACTTTAAATGTATTTGCAACATAGTCACCTAGAAACAAGTCTGTCTTCAGCCACATTTCATCAACCAGAATCATATGCCCCGTTGACGAGACGGGCGCAAACTCTGTCAAACCTTCCACCATTCCAAGGATGATGACTTTAATAAACTCTATCATCTCCATAAACGGACACCTTTTCCTTTACGCATCCACCAAATGGTAAGGAAAGCGACTGCAGTGATGATGCCATACGTCCATATGGAGTACACCTTCATATAGTGCATAATATCACGCCACGAATCTTCAAGAACGACCCCAGTGTAGATTAGAGCTGTATTCCAAATCAAACTGCCCGAAAAGGTAAGGAAAAGAAAAGGGATTAGGGAGAAACGTGCCATTCCAGCAGGGAACGAAATAAAACTTCTGACAAGTGGAAGCATACGGCAGAAAAAGACTGCCCAATATCCATAATTCTCAAACCATTGGAATGTTTTGTTTACATCTTTTTTCGTGAGTCGCAGATATTTTCCGTAACGATCCACCCATTCTTCCAGTTTGTGTTTACTGATGGACATCCCGATTCCATATAAAAGAAGAGAACCGGTCAAAGAACCTGAAGTCGCATAAATGACGACAGCCGTCACCGTTAAATCCGTCCTAACTGACATGAACCCACTGAGTGGCAGAATAACTTCTGATGGAATAGGTGGAAAGAGGTTTTCGATCGCCATCAATGCGTAAACCCCCAGATACCCGAACTGTTCCATCATCCAAATGATCCATTCTTCCATGAACTTCTCCTCCAAAAGATGATCGATGTATTGTATCGGACAAGCTCACAAAATAGAACCTGAAATCAATTTGTGAATATATCTTTAAGTGCATCAGTATTCAACATACTCCAACTGAATTCAATGGAATAGGTGTCCCAGTCAGCACCTGACAGCCATCCTGCCAAAAAAATGACACCAAAAAATGACGCGAGCGTTATTCCTGAAAACAGATAGTACAGGGTCTGGCGATCATCATTTTGTTTCATCGTTATACCCCTTTCATTATTTGCGAACGCATATTCCCTTCATGATTGAGAATATTATAGCAGTTGAAAATGCGGATAGATATATAATATTTAATTTTGATTGAACAGAATAAACCGTTTTAAAAAGTACTTTCCTTCGTTGAAACAGATGCTTTCTGAAGAGTAAATGCCAGGAATTGTATCAATCATCTTTACATCCAAGTGCATCTGTGTATAATTGAAGTGAGTAATCACTCACACAGGAGGGGTCGAATTGAATTCCATGGTTGAAATGCAAAATGTCATCCATCGTTATAGTAAAAACACCATTATTGACAAGGTGAATCTTTCCATTCAAAGCGGAGAAATTTTTGGGTTACTGGGCCCTTCGGGAGCAGGGAAGACTACACTAGTCAAGTTGATAGCAGGAATATTAAAACCTACAGAAGGAACCATTTCACTTAAAGGGACAGCATTACGTCATCTTGCGCAGATGAAGAATTATGGATTCATGGCGCAATCGGATGCTTTATATCAAGAATTGACAGCATGGGAGAATCTTGATTTTTTCGCCTCCATTTATAACCTATCCAGAAAGAGAAGTAAGGAAAGAATCAGAGATGTACTAGAAATGGTTGACTTGTCCTCTTTCAAAGATCAACCCGTCGAAACATTTTCCGGAGGTATGAAAAGGCGGTTGTCCTTAGCGGCAGCTCTTGTTCATGAACCTGAACTGATCATTCTTGATGAGCCCACTGTCGGAATAGATCCTGTTCTGCGACGTTCCATTTGGGAAGAACTCTATGAGTTAAAGGAAAAAGGAGTGACGATTATCGTAACCACGCATGTCATGGACGAGGCGGAAAAGTGTGATCGTCTGGCTCTGATTAAAAGTGGTAAAGTCATTGCCCTTGATACTCCGCAGAAATTAAAGGAAAAGGTGAATGTAACATCTATGGAAGAAGTGTTTCTGCATTATGGAGGTGAAACAAAATGAATATCTTCCATGTAATGAAAAGAATCCTTCTCCAGTTTAGACGAGATAAAAGAAGCGTTGCCCTTATGGTGGTGGCACCACTCCTTGTTTTGTCACTTATGTGGATGGTCCTGGATCATGATGATTCCAAACTGGAACTAGGAGCCGTAGACGTTCCAGAAACCATGCTTGAACAATTGTCGTCTGACACTCTTGATATTGAAACGCTGTCTTCTTCTAAAGCAGAAGAAAAGCTGGAAGAAGGGACATTGGACGCGGTATTATATTTTGAGAATAAGGAAATATCACTGCTTCTTGAGGGAAGTAACCCAAATGCTGCAGGCGCCATACAAAAAGAATTGCAATCCCTACGGGAGGATCAGCAAAACATGGTGGACGTAGAGTATTACCATGGGTCAGAGGATCTGGGGTTGTTTGATTATGTAGGACCTGTCCTCATCGGTTTTTTTGTCTTTTTCTTCGTATTTATCGTAGGCGGTGTTTCTTTTTTAAGAGAACGCACACAGGGCACATTGGAAAGGTTGTTGGCTACACCAATCAGACGGTCTGAAATCGTGTTCGGTTATCTCGCAGGATTTGGGTTGTTCACTATTGTTCAGTCCCTCATCATCGCGTCGTTTTCCATTTACATCCTGGGGGTCTTTATGGACGGTAATTTCCTATATGTGCTCATCGTCACCATATTACTTGCTTTAGCTGCTTTAAGCCTGGGTACATTGGTCTCGGCATTTGCTAAGAATGAGTTTCAGATGATTCAGTTCATTCCTATAATTATTGTTCCTCAAGTGTTCTTTTCCGGTCTTTTCCCGACAGAAGGCCTTGGAACATGGGTACAGATAATTGGTGATATAATGCCTTTGACGCATGGTGCCGAAGCTATGAGAGGGATTATGCTGCGTGATACTTCTTTTGCGGATATCCAATGGGAAATTTACATTCTGCTTGGATTTACCGCTCTGTTCACGACATTAAATATATTCGCATTGAAGAAGCATCGCCGTTTATAATGGTACAAGGAAAGCCTTAGGAGGATTGCTTGTATGACTGATTTTAAGAAATTGGTGGAGACATTGGATCAGACTACAGAGGAAGATCGGAAGTTAACACCAAAACAGGAACAAATATTAAAAGCAGCCGTAGAGATTTTCGCTGAGAAGGGGTACGCATCTTCTTCCACAAGTGAAATTGCGGCCAGAGCGAATGTTGCAGAAGGCACGATTTTTCGTCATTATAAGACGAAGAAAGAACTCTTGATTTCAATTGTGACACCATTTATGACAAAGTTTACACTCCCATTTTTTGCTTCTCACTTTGCCAATAAAGTGTTTGAAGAGCCTCCCGAGGAGTTAGAAGGGTTATTGAGAACGCTGTTGAAGAATCGGTTTGAATTTGCCAGGGAAAACGCTCCGCTTTTGCGAATTGTGATTCAGGAAATGGCTTTTCATCCTGAGCTTCAGGAAAGGTTTCAAGATGTGTTCCTTGAAGAAATCTTTCCGAAATTCGAAAACGCTTTGAACCAATTGAAAGGAAAAGGGAAGCTTGTAGAAATCCCTAATACTTCCATCATACGTATGATCATATCCACCGTCATGGGTTTTTTGGTTACGCGTTTTATTATTGCGCCTGATCTGAATTGGGATGACGAAAATGAAATCGATTATACCATCGATTTCATCATGCACGGTTTGGCAAAGAGCTGAAAAAAGGTCTATCCTATAATAGGATAGACCTTCTTCTGGTTTTGTTCATTTTCACAGCAGCGAATGGGTTGATTGTTTCACGTTCAAATTATTGCTCCTTGACTTTACCTGATTTCTGGAGTGCTTGCCATTTGCTTGGGTATCTTAAGATCTTAAGGTGGATTTTTGTTTTTTATTGTCAGGATAAAAAAATACAGTAAAAGAAAAGCGAACCATAATGGTCCGCTGAATTAGGGGGATGGTTAAAGGCATTTAATTTTCCCTACGTACAAACAACAGTCCACCACTCAATAGAAACAGCCCCATCCCGAGTAATGCATATGTAGCATACGGTGTTGCAGTTTCAGGGAGCTCACCGCCTTCTTCCTCTGAGGATTCCTCCTGAGTCCCGTTTTCTTCAGAATCTTCCATGGCTTCATCTTCTGATGCTTCTGAATCACCAGAGTCGTCAGCTGAAGAGCTGCCACCTAAACTTTCACATGGGACGCCATCTTTATCTCGGTCCAGTCTATCCGGATCGTTGTTTTCATCGTAACCATTTTCTTCCCAATATTTTTCTGCTTCTGCTGTCGTGTCAAAATCGCTGCAGTCCTTGTCTCCATCATGACTGTCCGCACTTACGAACCCTGCGCTGCCAAAAGTCAAAGTCAAAACAAACAAAAAAATCAAGAATCTTTTCATTACGTGAAAACCCCTTTTTGATAGATTCCCATCACCCCTTGGATATTTTGTATATCATTCTATTGCCTATATTTTTACAAATAAAACCATATTTTGAGTATTTGTTGAATTTTATTCAATATAAAATGATAATAGGTTCTCTTAATGTGAAGGGGCGACTGTCTGAATAAACATATAGGCTTAAAAAAAGCATGGGGCCTGAGCCCCATGCTTTTAGTTCATTGGCATTTTTTTCTTTTTGCGTGCTTTTTCTTTTTCGATCTGCTTACTGCGCAGCTGTCCGCAGGCGGCATCGATATCAGTTCCATGTTCCGTACGCACCCCGCATTTAATTCCGCGGTCCATCAACGTTTGATAGAACGTAAGAATCGCTTCTTTTTCACTTCGCTCATAAGGGTTGTCCGCGACCGGGTTATATGGAATCAAGTTGACGTAGGATAAATGACGTTTATCCTTCAACAAGTCAGCAAGCTCTTCCGCTTCTTTCTTATGGTCATTGACGTCCTTGAGTAGAATGTACTCGAAGGTAATCCGTCTGTTTGTTTTTTCGAGATAGTAATCAATCGCCGGCATCAATTTTTCGAGTGGGTAGGCACGGTTGATTTTCATAATCTGTGTACGCAGTTCATTATTTGGTGCATGAATGGAAAGGGCCAGATTAATCTGGATACCTTCATCTGCGAACTCATACATTTTAGGTGCAATTCCACTTGTGGAGACGGTGATATGACGTGCTCCAATGGAAAGGCCTTTTTGATCGTTTACGACCTTCAAGAAGTCAATCAAGTTGTCATAGTTGTCGAACGGTTCACCAATTCCCATAACCACAATGTGGCTGACGCGTTCATCGTTACCCTGTTGATCCAAGTGCTGTTGGACCTGCATGATCTGTTCAACAATTTCACCACTGGAGAGGTCCCGGTTCTTACGAAGAATTCCACTTGCACAGAAGGAGCACCCGATGTTACAGCCTACCTGTGTGGTTACGCATACGGACAGTCCATAGTTGAAACGCATCAGAACAGTTTCAATGACGTTACCATCATCCAATTTGAATAGGAACTTGACGGTACCATCCTTTGATTCTTGTTTTATTTCTTCAGAAAGTGTCTCAATCGTAAAATGTTCATTGAGAACATCAATACAAGATTGATTCACGTTTTTCATTTGTGAAAAATCAGTCACACGCTTTTGGTAGAGCCAGTCCCATACTTGCTTGGAACGGAACTTTTTCTCACCATGATCTATAAGCCAATCAGTCAGTTGGTCAAACGTCAATCCGTAAATGGATCGTTTCATAAATACGCTCCTCTTTAAAAAAAATCGCTATTCCCATCATACTCGAAATGGGCAACTTAAACAACAGGATGAGGAATGTTGAAATTTTGCAAACATTTGCAGGCAGGGATTGTTCTGAGTGAAGAAATGTAAAGAGAAAGAGGTTACTTCAACAGTTCTATGAGCAATGACCGTAAATCAAAACCTATGATGTCCATTGTCCCCTTACTGAGGCTATGGAAGCAATTTTCTGCAATTGCGTTATCTTTTTAAAATAAAGGGAAGGTGTTTTTTCAGAACTTCAATTCACACCATAACGGAGGAACGCTTATGTTTACTTTGAATGATATTCCTATGTTTATCATAAATTTCTTTCTGATTCTACCTCTTGTCACACTCGTTCATGAAACAGGTCATGTCCTAGTCGCTCGTTTATTTGGAGGGAAGATACGTTACTGTATCGGTACGGGGAAATTATTGTTCCATGTGGGTCCTTTGGAAGTGAGACGTATGTACTTTATGGAGGGCTGGTGTCAGTATGAGAAGCTTTCCTACAATAAGACATGGGCGCATGTGTCTATCTATCTTGCTGGAAGTATCTTTAATTTGGCCATCATTCTGATGTTGAATGTACTGATCACCCAGGATGTTCTTCCTGTTGATTTGTTCTTCTACCAGTATTCCTATTTCTCTGTATACTTCATCTTCTTTTCACTATTTCCTTATCGAAATGGGGATGGCAAGCCGAGCGACGGCATGGCCATCTATGATGTCATTCGTTATGGAAAAGCTGAAGATCCGATTGATTAATAGAAAGAGGGGAAAGCCATGCAGGCTTTCCCCTTATCTATGATCACTCGTCTTCAATATCCAGAAGCATGGTACGATTGTGGAAAGCTCCACGCTCTTTTCTGCGATGTTGGCGAATGTGTTCAAGTTCTTCGAAGGTGGCCCCATGTGTATAAGATAAGGCATGGATAACTTCCAGAAGGTCAGCAAGTTTGGTCAATGATTCTTCGTTTTCAACCGTGTGGAAATATTCTTCAACTTCATTTTTTAATTTGTTTTTCAATGAATCATCATACTCCTTTTTATTAAGAGTTCGAGTACGGATATTTTTCCCCGAATCTCTCAGTAAGTTAGGAATGTGATCTCGAACTAGTTTGTTGTGCTCTGTCAATGTTCCACTCTCCTTTCGGCTATACCCATCCTTAACCGTTTCCGGGAGAAAGAAAACAATAAAATGTTCATACCGTTTTATATAGTTGGTGATATAGGTTATCTTTTGAAAATTATAATGCAGACAAGTGGGAGGGCACTTGTCTGCATTTTTTCAATCATTAATAGGGTCGTTTTTTCCATGAATCACTTTTTACCTCTATTGCTTTTCCGTTTATTTCTAGATCGTCAATGTACCAGCCGCGGTTGTTAACACTTCCATCGGTTTCATAGATGAAGCGGATATGTGTAGTATCGGATGGTAGTTCAACATTTTGTGAGACCCATCCATTACTGTCGCCTGTAAATCGATCCAGTGTTGTCCAGGTCTTCCCATCGTTTGATACTTCTAATGTACCGAAGTCATACCCACTTTCAATTTCAAACCATGTACGGAAGGAAAGGGAAGCCGTTCCGCTGAGATTCACTTTTGCGAGCAGCTGTTTCTTCGCTTGGTCTCCGTAACCTGCAAACCATGGATTCGCTTTTTTATCCACTTCAATTGGAATAGCATCCGCTACTTTTCGTGCAAACCCTCTTCGCGCCCCATTCGTAGAAACTGTGTCCCTTGTAGGATGGACACGATTCGTTAATAATATAGCGATTGTTTCATTTGCAGGGTTGACCACGATGGAGGTTCCTGTGTACCCCGTATGTCCATATGTGCTTGGACTCGAGAGAGCATCCATATACCACCCTTGTTGGAGTTCCCACCCTAACCCGTGGTCATCACCTGGAAATTGGGGGATACGATTTTCAGTAAGCAGCTTAACGGTTTCAGGCTTAAGAATCTCGGTGTTTCCATAAGTACCTTCATTTAAAAACATATGCGCGAGTTTGGCTAAATCATTGGCCGTGGAAAAAACTCCTGCATGACCAGCTACACCATCCAGTGACCAGGCGCTTTCATCATGCACTTCTCCCCACACAAGCCCCCGATTCGTCCATGGTTGGTCTTCCGTTGCAGCAATACGGGATTTTAATTTCTCATCTGGATTATACATCGTATCTTCCATTTTTAATGGTGTGGTAATATATTTTTCTACAAATTCATCTAATCGCATATGAGAGAGGCGTTCGACGAGAGCTCCTAATGTAATCATATTTAAGTCGCTGTAAGTATAGGTTGATCCAGGCTCATTAGAGAGGGGATATTGTAAGACATGTTGTAAACGGTCGTTTCTGTCACCTTCTACTTTATAAAGGGGAATCCAGGGTTTGAAGCCTGAGGTATGTGTCAGAAGCTGTTCAATCGTTACGCTCTCCTTACCATTTTCGGCAAATTCAGGGAGGTACTTTGCGACTGGGTCGCTTAGTTCGAACGCGTCTTGTTCATATAAAATCATAGCGGCGGTGGATGTGAAAATTTTGCTGATGGAAGCGAGATCAAAGATGGTATCTTTCGTCATTGGGACGGGGTCCTCCGACTGAGTGAATTCATCGTCTTCATACTTCATCGCGTACCCGTAGGCTTCTTCTTTAACGATATGCCCTCTCCTTGCAACAAGAGCTACGGCTCCGGGCATCACGTTGTCTTCTATAGCAGAGAGTAGAAGAGGATCAATTTCTTGTAAAGGCTCTTTTCTCATGCCAGCTCCTCGAACGGATCCTGGATGCAGGATGGGTGAGGAAGGCCCTGGTTGATCCCAGGAAAATGCAGGATGGACAGTGCTTGAGTTTGTATGGACATTTGTTTTTACTCCTTTCTCTATATTCGGACCAGGTCCTGCGAGAATCGTATTCGGGATTAACAGGGTGGCTCCCAGAGTCGTTATTAACAGAGGGGATACTTTTTTCTTTTTCAATTCAAAACCTCCTTTTTCAGATAATTCAATCATAAGGTTTCGGATTCTAGTTGTCTATACCACTTATGGTAAAATGGTAAATTATACCGAAAAGGGTAAGAATGACATGGGCTGAAGGGATTGGGAAGGACCTTTCGTTGATCAAACGCAATAATAATCCTTCGAGACTTTCATCAGCTATGAGAGACAATTCCGGACTTTCACTCCCTTTTCTTCCTATATGGGGAGGTTCATTTGATTTTGGGTCCATTTACCCTAAATGTCGCTGGGGAGTTTCACCTTTCTAAAACTGAGGTATGTATTTATATATTCAAATAAAGGAGGAATGAAAATGAAACTGATTCGCTCGGTAATCCATACTATCGTAGATATTCTCTTATTCATTCCACGTACGATAGGAAGATTGATTAAGAGAATCGTATAATTCCTAAACATAGAAAAGGGCCGCTCTTTTAGAGAGGGGCCTTTTTTAATGGAAATGAAGGTTGATATGGGGGGCGAAAGTAGAGGCTGCCGTATAAAGGGGGAAGGGAACAAATGAAAGGGAAAGGGATTACTCTGGTTCTCATAGGGGCTGCCAGCTTTGGGTTCACCCCGATTTTTGTGAAAACAGGTTTTTCTTTCGGCTACACACTTGGTGAACTGAATATTGTCCAAATGTTGATTGCCTTTGTATTTTTGTGGGGAATCAGCCTATTTAAAAAGATTTCATGGAGAGGGACAAGCAGAGGCGATCTGTTCAAAATTATGTTGACAGGCACATCCGTTGGTTTGACCAGTATCTTCTATTATGGTGCTATGCAGTATTTGCCAGCATCTATTGCTATCATTCTACTTTTCCAGTTCGTGTGGATTGGAATGATTTACGAATGGATCTTTACAAAAGTTATCCCTACCTCAATCAATTTTCTTTCATTGGTGGTCACACTCTTAGGGGTTGTTTGTGCATCAGGTGTAGTCGGAGGCGGTTTCTTTGAGCTTCCAATGGCTGGGCTTCTGCTTGGGCTGCTTTCAGGCTTTTCTTATGCGGGGTTTGTTTTTTTCAGCGGGCAGGTGGCGACAAAGACCGACCCTATTGTAAGAAGCGCCCTGATGGTAACTGGATCGTTGGTTCTTGTGCTGATTGTATTTGTACAAGACCTACCCACACTGCCGTTATTCGATATGCAATTATGGAGCATCGGTGCAGGAGTGGCTTTCGTAGGAGCAGTCATCCCGCCATTATTTTTTGCTCAGGGTGCTCCGTTGATTTCTGGGAGACTTGCCAATGTCTTAAGTTCTATTGAACTTCCAGTTGCCATCATTTCAGCCATGATCATCCTATCAGAATCTGTATCTTTGGTTCAGTGGGCGGGGGTGGGTTTAATCATAGCTGCCATTTTCCTTAATGAGCTAGGGGGATTATGGTTGAAAAGGAAATCGGCAGAAAAAAGCCAGACCTTATAAAGGCCTGGCTTTCAATCATACGACAGCTTTTTGTTTTGATGAATCTTCTTTTTTGTTCTTTACATATTGGAAAGCAGAAACGGCTCCAAAAATTCCTAAACCAATGAGAGATATGATTAGGTTCGGATACACGAGCATGAGTCCACAAAAGACAAGGGCTATTCGTTCGATCCACGTGACTTTTGTTGCGAAATACCCGATCAGTGCAGAGCTGATGGCTGCCATGCCTAATAAGGCTGTAAGGACACTGATGGTTAAGTTGAATGCGTTGACGTCTCCTTGCAGCAATAAAATTGGATTGGTAACGAACACATAAGGAATGATAAAAGCGGCAATCGCAAGTTTCACGGCGGTTACACCAGCTTTCATCGGATTGGCTCCGGCAATACCCGCTCCGGCATAAGCTGCGAGACAAACGGGAGGAGTGATATCTGCGACGATCCCGAAATAGAAGACAAACATGTGAACGGCAATGACTGGCACATCAAACGCTAACAAAGCTGGCGCTGCCATTGTAGCAGTTACGACATAGTTTGCTGTCGTAGGTAGACCCATTCCCAGAATAATACAGGCAATCATGGTAAAGAACATGACAAGGAAAAACTGCCCTTGAGCAAGATCAATGATACCTCCTGCGATTTTAGGTCCGAGACCGGTAGTCGTTACGGTTCCTGCTATGATTCCTGCAGTCGCACAGGCAGCAATGACGGGAAGGGCGACACGGGCTCCTTCTTCAAGCAATTTAATGATCCCTTTCCAGGACATGCGTGTTTCTTTACGGAAAAAGCTGATAACAAAAGCCGTGACGATTGCAAATAAAGCGGCATAAGTAGGTGTGCGTCCGGCAAGTAGGAATCCGATAATGATGACGAGCGGAAGAAATAAGTCCAGACGTTTGACCAGCTTATTTGTTTTAGGAAGTTCTTCTTTTGAAAGTCCGCGGATGTTTTGTTTTCTTGCCTCAAAGTGTGTACCTAAAAAGACCCCTGAAAAATACAAAAGAGCGGGTACAATCGCAATGACGATGATTTCGTTATAAGGGATCCCCGTGTAAGACGCCATGATGAATGCGGCAGCACCCATGATCGGCGGCATAAGCTGTCCACCGGTGGAGGCAGAAGCTTCTGATGCTGCGGCGAAGTGAGGTTTGAACCCTGCATTTTTCATCATCGGAATCGTAAATGATCCAGAGCCCACGGTATTAGCGACTGAGCTTCCACTTACCATTCCTTGAAGCCCACTTGCTGCGACAGCAGCTTTGGCTGTTCCGCCCGTATATTTTCCTGTTAAGCGGAGGGCAAGATCATTGAAAAACTGACCAATGTTCGTTTTGACGAGAATGACTCCGAAAAAAAGGAAGAGAAAAATATAGGTCGACGATATTTGAATGGGAATACCGAATATAGCACTGGAACTGAAAAACATTTTCGTTGCGAGCGTAGGCCAGTCATTGCCTGCGTGACCAATGATAGGAATGAAATTTCCAAACATCCCATAGAGCAGGGCGACAATCGCAATGATGACAATGGGAAGGCCGACGACTCGCCTTGTCGCTTCAAGCAACAAAAGAATGCCGGCTGTTGCAACAAATTGATCCATATAGGTGAATCCGAAGATAATCGCATCGTTAATGAGACGGTCATAATTTTGAATGATATAAAAATTCGCATAAAGAGCGATGGCAGCAAAAATAAGATCATACCATGGAATGCCTCGTCTGCCCGTTAAAGAAGATTTAATCGGATAGAGGAGGTAGACTAAGCAGAGAGCGGCACCCAGGTGTATGGCACCCTGTATAAGTGAAACATAGGCTCCACGGTAAGCGGTGTAAAGCTGAAAAATAGTCAGCGCACTCCCAAGGATCAAAGTCACCCAGCCCCAGGGTCCGAGGTTTGTACGGAATGTGCTCTCTTTGTCGTATTTTTTCATCATTTCCTGTTTGTCTACTTCTTTGTTATCTTTTTTCGTCACGCCTCTTACCTCCATTCTTTTCTAAATCAACGTTATAAAGAACCGGACAAAAACAATGTCCGGTTCCGCTTGCTTCCTTTATTCTAGAATGCCTGCTTCTTTGAAATATTTCTCTGATCCAGGGTGAAGGGGAAGTTCTTGAGCACCTGTCAAAGCACTATCCTGCGTGATCAGCTTCGCTTGAGCGATTGACATATCACCCGCATTTTCATAAAGTGTTTTCGTCATTTCATAAGCTAGATCTTCACTGACCTGACTTGTTGAACCAAGAAGAAGCGCTAATGCAGTAATGGTTTCCACAGGCTCTTCCTGCCACTCATACGTACCAGGTTCGACTGTATAAGCTTCGTACTGACTATTGGAAGTCACTTCTTCTAAAGCATCGCCTTCAATGTTCAGAAACTTAACTTCTCCTGTAGCCGCTTCTAATTCATCTGTCGTTGAGGAAGGGACTCCTACAACGGCGAAAGAGGCGTCAATTGTATTATTTTGAAGTTTACTCTTCGCATCTCCAAAACCTTCTTCAAACGCTTCATAGTCTCCTTCTTCGATGCCGTATGCGGAAAGAACCATCTCAGCCGCTTCACGAGTTGCCCCGCCTGGAGGTCCGACAGCTACTTTTTTTCCTTTTAAATCTTCAATGGACTCAATACCTGTAGAATCCAATGTGACCACTTGTAGTGCCTCAGGATACAGGGAACCGATGACGCCGACATTACCGACATCTTTACCTTCAAATTCACCCATTCCTTCAACCGCATTGATCATGGTCGTATTCTGAGCAATCCCCAGTTGGAAGTCCCCTGATTGGATTTTGGCGATGTTTTCGACAGAAGCTCCAGATTCAACGGAACTAACGTCAAAACCCTCCATATCAATATTGTCTGCAAAGAGGTTTGCCATTTCTCCTCCAAGCGGATAGTAGACTCCACCGACACTACCTGTTCCCATTGTCAGGTTTGTCATTTCTTCGCCACCATCACTTCCGCCGTCATCTCCTGAGGAACCGCTTGTCCCACTTTCACCACAAGCGCTCAAGAAAAGGCTTACAGTGAAGAGGAGAATGAACATTAGCCATGAATACTTTTTCATTTGAAGACCCCCTATTATGAAATTAGATTGATTTAAAAGGTTATTTTTACCCCATTTAAATCAAAAAGTTCCTTATATTTACATGATTTTACCTTGTTTATGGATGAATTACAATAATATTACAAAAATTGAGACAATTGAAACCCAGTAAAGATTAAAAGAAAAGGAGCTCCCCTTAAGGGCTCCTTTTAATGAACCAAGATGAGAGAAGCCCTTATTTGGCATCCTCCTTTGGCTTCCTTTATAAACTTTCACAAACAACCCCATCCTGATCGTTCCCATCTAAGCGATGGGGGTCTTGAGCAGGTCCTCCAGCAGCTTCATAAAAGGCTTGTGCTGCTTTTTGTGATGAGAAGTCACTACAGTCCCGATCTGGTCCGTGAGGGTCATAGGGGAGATTTCCCTCATAGGAGGAGGCTGGCAACTCCTCAGAACTAAAGGATTCTCTTTCGCTAAATCCTTCGTTCGTAACGTAACCGTCGATGCTCCAAATTCCTTTCTCTTGTTGTTTGGCACGCGTCTCTGCTTTTTTCATAGATGCTGAATGAACGTATGGTGGATCATATTCATAAGCATATCGAGCAAGTCCTTTTTCTAGCAATTGCTGGTTGAAATTCTCACCATTCACCCAAATATAACCAAGAAGCCGTTCATAATGATCGCGCTTCGGTCCGTCATATTCGAAACGTACTTCTTTCCCCGACAGCTTTTCTTTTGCAAATTCACTTGCCTCAGGTCCAAACCGCTGGACAGGCTTGTCTGGATGAACGGTTTCGGGCGTGTCGACAAGTAACAAACGAACACGCTCCTCTTTGCCATTCATCATAATGTCGATGGTGTCTCCGTCTACTACATTCGTAACGGTTCCCCCGACATCTCCGGGTAGGTTTTCTTCTTCTGCGGAAGCGTTAGATCCCTTTTCTGTAGGTGCATCATCATCTTTTTCTATGGAAGCACCCTCTACAGAATCTTGGGAGTGTTCGTTTTGACTTTCAGAGATTTCTTCAGGCTTGGTGTCGGTACAACCGGTAAGTATGGAAATAGAGAGGACCAACAAAACGATAAGACCACGAAAAGGCTGTATCCATGAACACATGGATATCCCTCCTTCCTTTTCAATTAAAAGAGCTGAGACAGGATGGATTCATAAACGACGAGTGAAACATACATTCGTAAATCAGACTTCTTGCGTTTTCATCACCGCCCAGGCCTTTCAACTGTTTTTATTCTACTAGCCTCTACTTCCTTTGACAAAGGTACAAAGGAGTGCCTTTTTCCTATCCTTCGACCTGTCCGTTGAGATATGATGAAAATGTAGGACAAAGATTGACAAAACCACTTACTTTTCGAGAAACTAGATATATTAAGGAAATAGGGAGAGATACATATGGCATTTGTCATTACACAACCGTGCCAGGGCGAACAAGCCGGTGAATGCGTTGACGTTTGTCCTGTTGATTGTATTGAAAAAGGGGAAGACCAGTACTACATCAACCCTGATATTTGTATAGACTGCGGTGCGTGTGTATCGGTGTGTCCGGTAGATGCGATTGTTGAAGAGTATGAGCTCACGCCCGAGGAAGAGCCGTTTCTGGAAAAAGCGGAAAAGTTCTTCGGCAACATATAAAGAAAAAAGCCCTCTCATGGGCTTTTTTTTTGCTCTATTATTCGGTGCTATAGAATCTCTAAAAATAACTGATTCAACTATATGGCAGGATTGTTGAAGACGCAGCTTCGAGACTTTCCAGGGTTCGTTGCCCGGGTTGAGCGTCAGGGGTGGCTGGGAAGCTACTCGCTTTCCTGTGGGGGAGTGGCGAGCTTCCTCGGGCTACGCCCTGCGGGATCTCGCCGATCTCCTTTCTCCCACGGGAGTCTCGCAGCTTCCCAACCACCCCATCAGATGAAGGGGCTAACGAACCCCTTTCCCAAGTAGGATG
>NZ_JAYLVQ010000010.1:0-8402 GCF_035818575.1 Halobacillus sp. HZG1 | reverse complement strand
AAAGGGGCGGAGGGGAATGGCGAGACTCCTGCGGGAAAAAAGTGCTTGGTGAGACCCCACAGGACGCAGTCCGAGGAGGCTCACCGCGCTCCCGCGGAAAGCGAGCTATTCCCCGCAGCCCGATCCACCCAACAAAAGTCTCGAAACTGAGTCTTCAAGAAAAGGGAGCTTCTATTTAAGAATAGTGAAAAAGAAAAAGACAGCTGGGGATCAGCTGTCTGTGTAGTGGTTTATGTTGTTTTTTCAGCGTAAACCTTTTTCACTTCGTGTTGCCTGGGCTTGTTAGGTACTTCGTGATGATGGCGGCAACGCGGTTCGTATGATTCCGATGCACCGACTAAGATGATTGGATCGTCATAGGAAGCGGGTGCTCCATCGATCAAGCGTTGAGTACGGCTGGCCGGTGAACCACAAATAGGGCAGATGGCGTTTAACTTTGTAACACTTTCACTTAATGCCATCATTTCCGGCATTTTGCCAAAAGGCTCACCTCTGAAGTCGGTATCCAGTCCAGCGACGATGACGCGTATGCCTTTGTCTGCCAAACACTCGACGACCTCTACGATATGCTCGTCAAAAAACTGCAATTCATCGATTCCTACGACATCCACTTCATCCGTCACATGCTGAAGGATATCCAACGAGCTTTTTACAGGACGAGCCATTACAGAAGTGCCGTTATGAGATACAACCGCATCTTCTTTGTACCGGTCATCAATCGCAGGTTTATAGACACGGACCGTCAAATTACCAAAAGTCGCACGCCTGACACGGCGGATCAACTCCTCTGATTTCCCGCTGAACATACTTCCGCAGATGAGTTCGACCCATCCACTCTGTTTCATTACATACACGTCTACTGTCGCTCCCTTCTCACTCAATCAAGCTTCAAAATATGGGGGGATCATCCGGTATCCTCCCCTTTATTTCAACAAAAAAGAGCTCCCTTGATGACACCGGTTTAACGGCGGCTTCAATCACCAAGGACAGCTCCCCTTATTGATAAGTCCTTTAAAGAGTATAATTTGCACCTTTCCAACAAAGGCTTTTATACCCCTATTTTTTGACAAAAAAACAGGCAAACATCTGAGACAATTTGCCTGTTTTTGTTCAAAATGATGAAGTCCCTCTCAGGAGAGAGGGCATCATAATTATGAAAGGTTATATTTCTTCTTGAAGCGATCCACACGGCCGCCAGCTTTGTCAGCTTTCTGCTTACCTGTGTAGAACGGGTGAGACGCAGAACTAATCTCTACGCGGATCAATGGATACGTGTTTCCATCTTCCCACTCGATTGTTTCTTCAGAAGACTGAGTAGACCCTGTTAGAAACTTGAAATTAGAACTTGTGTCTAGGAATACAACTTTACGGTATTCTGGATGAATTCCTGCTTTCATGTTCTTCCACTCCTTTTTGCCCTGAATCCTTTGGAAACAGAGTTATTGTAAGAGCCGTCGAAGGTTCGTGATAACACCTTGTACTGAAACTCACATAGAATGATTATAACAGGGGCTCCCCCCTGATGCAACATCCAGTTTCAAGAAACATACAATCGTTATCACCATTTCCCCTTTTTAACGACGGGCGGCTGTTGCCTTCCCTTTCATATCTTTATCCATTAGATCGAAAAACTCTTCATTATTTTTCGATGCCCTCAAGCGACGCAGGAATCTGTCTGTGAAGTCCTGCGAATCAGACATCGATTTCCGAATGGCCCAGATTTTATCCAGGTGGGTTTGAGGAAGAAGCAATTCTTCTTTCCTTGTTCCTGAACGAAGAATATCAATCGCAGGAAAGATCCGACGCTCAGCAAGACTTCGGTCAAGATGAAGCTCCATGTTTCCGGTTCCCTTGAACTCCTCATAAATGACGTCATCCATGCGTGAACCTGTATCCACAAGGGCGGTAGCAAGAATCGTCAAGCTTCCTCCTTCTTCAATGTTACGAGCTGCACCGAAGAATCGCTTCGGACGGTGGAAGGCAGCAGGATCGATTCCTCCTGATAATGTACGGCCACTTGGAGGAATGACCAGGTTGTAGGCGCGAGCTAAACGAGTGATGCTGTCCATGAGAACAATCACATCACGTTTATGTTCAACAAGACGCATCGCTCTTTCAAGCACCAGTTCAGAAACCTTGATGTGATTTTCAGGAACTTCATCAAACGTGGAACTGACAACATCTACATCCGGAGCTACCGAGCGCTCAATATCTGTTACCTCTTCCGGACGTTCATCAACAAGCAGAATGATGAGTTTCGCGTCTGGATGGTTTGTTGAAATGCTGTTAGCCATCTGTTTTAAAAGCATTGTCTTTCCTGCTTTTGGTGGAGCAACAATCAAACCACGCTGGCCATAACCGACGGGTGCCATCAAATCCATAATTCTTGTAGAAAGCTTTTTCGTTTCTGTTTCAAGCTTCATTTGACGGTCCGGATACAACGGGGTCAATGCCGGGAAGTGGACTCTTTCCTTTGCTGAGTCTGGATCTTCTCCGTTTACGGCATCGACGTGCAAGAGACCATAATAACGTTCGTTCTCTTTAGGCGGACGTACCTTACCAGATACCTTGTCCCCATTTCTCAAGTCAAAACGACGGATTTGAGAGGCAGAAATATAAATATCTTCTGCACTTGGAGAATAATTGATTGGTCTTAAAAAGCCGAAACCTTCTGAAGGAATAATTTCAAGGATTCCGTCCATGAACAGAAAACCATCTTTTTCAGCCTGGGCTTTCAAAATCGCAAATATCAATTCGCGCTTTGTCAGTTTTGCATAGTAAGAGACTTTATATTGCCTTGCTTTCGCATAAAGCCCTTTCAACGTCATTGTTTCTAAATTGGAGATTGTTAAATCCGCCACGTGATCACCACTTTTTATTAGTTTTCTTTATTTTTTAAGTCACTCAGAGGCACGCATGAAAATCTTGGTGAAATATTCTTTCCCATTCTTAAAGATGGAAAGGCTGAAAAAACACCGCACATAACGCCCATTTTACATATAGAATTAAAAACTTCTCTAAAGGATTAATTGAATAGATCTGCTTGAATAGAAGATCTGCTCCCTCCCAAAGGGAGGCCATTTCTTCAGCAGAACTTTTTTGTTAGAAGGTTGAGAAGAAGTTAAGTTAAATGAAGTCAATAAATAGAAGCATTTGGAGACGTGTGTCATGATCTTCTATCCTAATCAAACAATCTTTATTGTACTCCTGTCTTTCTTTAGTTTCAATGTTAATTTGAGAAATGTTTAAGAAGGTGGGTTATTGTAGATGAAGAGGAAGCTGATTTTACTGCAGCTTCCTCTCTCATTGATGAAGGATGTTTTCATTATGGTTTCATGACTAAGTTTGGCTTTTTCTTCAGGCTGTGGTCCCCGTCAATGAAACGAACGGTTCCGGATTTAGCTCTCATAACTAACGTTTGAGTTGTCGCTTTCTGTCCTTTAAATTGCACGCCTTTGAGGAGTTCGCCATCGGTGACACCGGTAGCGGCGAAAATGGCATCGTCCCCTCCACAGAAATCTTCCATATAAAGGACTTTGTCGACATCTTCAATCCCCATCTGTTCACAACGGAGACGTTCCTCGTCATTTGCAGGAAGAAGTTTGCCCTGGATTTCACCACCAAGACACTTCAGGGCGACGGCTGCGAGCACCCCCTCAGGGGCACCACCTATCCCGAACAGAATATCGACACCTGTATGATCGAAGGCTGTATTGATAGCAGCGGCGACATCACCGTCAGGGATCAGCTTGATTCTTGCACCAGCCTCGCGGATCTCCTCAATGATCCTTTGGTGGCGTTCACGATTCAAGACAACGGCAACGACATCTGCCACATCTTTCTCTTTGGCCTCAGCGACAGCCTTCAGGTTTTCAGCAATGGAGGCGTTGATATCCACTTTCCCTACAGCCTCTGGACCGACAGCTATTTTATTCATATACATGTCAGGGGCATGTAAAAGCTGCTTATGATCAGCGATTGCTAAGACAGCAAGGGCATTCCACGTTCCTTGAGCCACAATGTTTGTACCTTCGAGCGGATCGACAGCTACATCCACCCTGGCTCCGTACCCATTGCCGAGTTTCTCACCGATATAAAGCATAGGTGCTTCGTCCATTTCCCCTTCTCCGATCACGACAGTCCCTTTCATCGGGATCGTATCAAACACATCGCGCATGGCTGAGGTTGCCGCATCATCGGCTTCCTCTTTCTTTCCTCTCCCCATCCAACGCGCTGATGATAATGCTGCTGCTTCTGTGACTCTAACTAATTCCATCGATAGACTTCTTTCCATGGTGATCTCCCCGATCAATCAAAGATTTTTCCTCATCTCCCCATGGAAATCATGAACTTACGAATTTTGGAATTGCTCAATCTCTTCGTCTGACATCTCCTCATACCAGACTTTTGCACCTAAATCGATCAGCTTGTTTGTAATATTTTCATACCCTCGTTCAATGTGATCGACTCCTGTGATCTCAGTCACACCATCAGCCATCAATCCAGCAATGACAAGGGCAGCCCCGGCACGAAGGTCTGTTGCTTTCACTTTTGCTCCCTGCAGCTTAGAAGGGCCTGTCACAATAGCAGAACCACCTTCGACTTTGATCGAAGCATTCATACGTCTCAATTCATCGACATGCTTGAAACGAGCCTGATAGATGGTATCTGTGACAACACCTGTACCCTGGGTCTGTGTTAGTAAGGAAGTGAACGGCTGTTGTAAATCTGTCGGGAAGCCTGGATAAACGAGTGTCTTAATATCGACACTCCTCAACTCTTTCCCTGGTTTGACGTACAACTGCTCATCATTTTCTTCAATCGTGACACCCATCTCTCTCAGTTTCGCTAACAGAGACTCCAAGTGTTGCGGGATGACGTTATCAATGATCATCTCCTCACCTTGCGCAGCAGCCATAATTGTGTAAGTGCCTGCTTCGATCCGGTCAGGGATAATCGTGTGAAGACAGCCTTTCAGTGTATCCACACCTTCAATACGGATGACGTCTGTTCCTGCCCCTTTGATTTTCGCTCCCATACTTGTCAAAAGGGTAGCCACATCAATGATTTCAGGTTCTTTCGCTGCATTTTCAATGACTGTCTTACCTTTTGCACGAACGGCAGCCAGCATAATATTGATTGTAGCTCCAACACTGACAACGTCTAAATAAATGCGGGCACCCTTCAGTTCTTTAGCGCGAAGGTAAATGGCCCCCTGTTCATTTGTCACTTTAGCACCAAGAGCTTCGAACCCTTTAATGTGCTGGTCGATTGGCCTCGGGCCTAAGTGACAGCCTCCGGGCAAACCGATGACAGCTTTATTAAAGCGGCCTAGCATCGCCCCCATAAAATAATAGGAAGCTCTCAACTTTTTAACTTTCCCATTCGGCAAGGGCATGTCTACCATTTCAGAAGGATCGATATGTACGGTTCTTCCATCTTTACGCACCGAGCCACCGATCTCTTCTAATAAGTCCGACAAGATCCCAACATCAGAAATGTCCGGAAGACCTTCAATCGTTACAGGGGTTTCCGCCAAGATTGCCGCCGGCAGCAGGGCTACAGCACTGTTTTTAGCACCACTCACCCGAACCTGTCCACGTAATGGTCTTCCGCCTTCCACTAATAGTTTATGCATGTGAAACTCCTCGCTTTAAGGTGAAGATTATGGTTTTTAGTATGTGCAATATTTTCCAAAACACACAACTATTTTTGATTATTCCAGTCATTCAGGAATTTTTCAATCCCCTGATCCGTCAATGGGTGTTTAACAATCTGGCTCAGAACTTTGAAAGGAATCGTAGCAATGTGCGCTCCGTGAATAGCCGCTTCCGTTACGTGAACAGGATGACGGACAGAAGCTGCGATGATTTCCGTGTCAATGGCATGACGGTCAAAGATTTCTGAAATCTGTGCCACGAGTTCCATTCCGTTATGACCGATATCATCCAGTCTACCAAGGAATGGTGATACGTAGGAGGCACCGGCACGGGCTGCCATCAACGCCTGATTGGCTGAGAAAACCAAGGTTACATTTGTTTTGATATTCAAATCACTGAAAGCTTTCACTGCTTTCAGGCCTTCCAGTGTCATCGGAACTTTCACTGTAATGTTCGGCGCAATCGCAGCAAGTTCCTTCCCTTCCCGAATCATTCCTTCTGAATCTTCAGAGATGACTTCTGCACTGACTGAACCATCCACTTCATCTGTGATTTCTTTCAGACGGTCATGGAAGGATACTCCTTCTTTCGCTACAAGGCTCGGGTTTGTCGTTACCCCAGCTAAAAGCCCTAGTGCATTTGCTTCCCGAATGTCTTCTATGTTTGCCGTATCAATAAAAAATTTCATATCCCCACTCCTCTTCGCTTCATTTTGTTGCTCCAAGTTGATGAAAATAGTCGAATGATGGCGTTTTCATACATGATGAAAAGGAAACCGCTACAGTGTAGCGGCTTCCTTCAAACTATTATTACGCTTTTTGAGAAGATCCGAATTCACGCATCTTGCCAATAACTGTTTCCTTGATCGCATCACGACCAGGTCCAAGATATTTACGTGGATCGTACTGCTCAGGTTGTTCAGCAAGAACCTGGCGAACGGCTTTACCTTGTGCCATTTGGTTCTCAGTGTTTACATTGATTTTAGCTGTACCGAAAGAAATTGCTTTCTTGATATCAGCTGTAGGGATGCCTGTACCACCGTGAAGAACAAGTGGCTTGTCAACAAGTCCCATGATTTCTTCCATGCGGTCAAAGCCAAGGTTCGGCTCACCTTTGTAAGGTCCGTGTACAGAACCAAGGGCTGGTGCGAATACATCAACGTTTGTTTCGTCAACCAATTGCTTACACTCAGATGGGATCGCGTATGCTGCTTCCGCATCGTCAACGATGATGTCATCTTCTTGTCCACCTACACGGCCAAGCTCTGCTTCAACAGATACACCGTGGATATGTGCAAGTTCAACAACTTTACGAGTGACTGCAATGTTGTCTTCAAGTGGATCGTGGGAAGCATCGATCATTACAGAAGTGAATCCAGCGTGGATCGCTTCTGCACATTTTTCAAAGCTTGAACCATGGTCCAAGTGAATCGCAACAGGTACCGTTGTACCATAAGACTTCATCAGTGCTTTTACCATGTCGACAACAACGTTGAAGCCGCCCATGTAACGTCCTGCACCTTCAGATACACCCAGGATTACTGGAGACTGCTCTTCTTCAGCAGCCTGAAGAATCGCTTGAGCATATTCTAAGTTATTAAGGTTGAACTGACCTACGCCGTAGCGTTCTTCCTTAGCTTTTTCTAGCATTTCTTTCATTGATACTAGTGGCATGAAAGAATCCTCCTTTAGTTAGCGTACTGCATTGTATTTACAAGTCTGTTTCCATACGAAAACACACCATGTAAGTTTGGTTACAGTATTAGAATACCAATACCCTTTCTATGGTGCAACAGCAGGAGGATTATATAGCGCTTACATCAAGAAAAAAGTCATGAACGGCTGTGAACAAGGGTTCCATTAACCATTTCTTTCAATTTATGGATGTCAAATGGCTTAGATATGATATCTGTGACAAAAGGAAAATCTGCTTCCTTTTCAATTGATTCCTTAGATGCCCCTGTAATGATAATGACAGGGGCATCAAAGTGCATTTCTTCTAAGTAGAGCAACACTTCTTTGCCGTGCATGACAGGAAGATTATAATCCATAATAATAAGATCCATGTCCTTTTCTTCCACAAGGTCACATGCTTCACGGCCGGTTTTTGCACTTACGGTTTCGTATCCTTCTGTTTTGAGAATCTCTTCTAACAGGAGTCGTATCCCTGGCTGGTCGTCCACGATGAGGATTCGATTTGCCATGCTTTTTACCTTCCCTTCTATCATCTTTAAATTTTTAAATTCTTCTCACTATCTCTCTATCCCTGTATTTTCTATACCTTAATGGTGTATTCCTGCGCACGTACGTTCTATTTGTCAAAATTTCTGTAAAAATTTCTCTTCCCACTAAAGCTCCCTTTAGTGTAAGACTCAGTTTCGAGATGTTTGTGTGATTCTAGAGGCTCCGGGAAACGGTTCGCTTTCCATGGGGCGGGCGGTGAGCCTCCTCAGGCTATGCCTTCCGGGGTCTCACCTGTCCCACACGTCCCATAGGAGTCTCACCGTTCCCCTCCGCCCCTTGACCTTATAAGTGTCTCAAAACCACTTCTAAAAGGGGCAGCTTGAATGGTTGAAGGAAGTGGATGATTCGAACACTTGTCTTCATAAGTAAGGTTCCAATTCTTTTCCCCTAGGCGGGTATATAGTGCGTTGTATCAAGCAATTGCGTTTGCTAAACGTCAATGGGGTAGCGTTTATATCATTCACTTCTCATAACCATACGAGCTGATTTTTTAAGTAGT
>NZ_JAYLVQ010000009.1:0-34268 GCF_035818575.1 Halobacillus sp. HZG1 | reverse complement strand
TGAGGGTTCACCTCAAACTTTATATTGATGTGGTGGTGAAGGCGAAGAGGTCACACCTGTTCCCATGCCGAACACAGCAGTTAAGCTCTTCAGCGCCGATGGTAGTCGGGTTTACCCCCGTGAGAGTAGGACGCCGCCACGTCATTTTGAAATCTTCAGGACTTATTCCTGAAGATTTTTTGTTTTATATTAAAACTCTCTTCACCTCTTCTATTTGAAATCTATTTTCTCTAAATTTTATGTATAAGGTTGATAGATTCGGAGATACTAAGTGTAAAGGCTTCATGATTAAAGAGAGGAGGAGAACGAGTGAGCCGTAAAGATCATTGCAGTATTTGCGAGAGAGAAACAGAAAAGGGAATTTATCTATTACGAGTTTTTATTTGTGAAGATTGTGAGGAAGAGATGATTGACACACCTGCTGATGACCCGAAATATGAATACTTTGTTAAACGTATGGCCAAAGCCCATCGTTCTATGATTCCGTCTTAATATAAATGAGCGTAGCAGCTATGAAGAAGAATACACATCCACCCTTGTTTGCAGGGTGGATTTTTTTATTGACTAAAAAGGGAACGTCCACTTGAGCTAAACCCATGTGTACTGCGTAACGGACTGGGAACGTTACTCTAACTATTTTACTTATATGCTTTGAGTCCATCAGAGACGGAGCCTTTGTTCAAGGGCGATGTGTGTATTGCTTGTCTGTGGCTATTTATGTAAGCTTGAACATGGAAGAAGGTGATTGATATGAACTCTACATATATGCCGCTTTACGAAGCGCTTAAACGGAATATAGAACGAGATCCTTTATCTTTTCATGTCCCTGGTCATAAGTATGGAAAGGTGTTTGAAAAGCAGGCCTCTGAAACGTTTCAATCCATTTTACAATTGGATGCTACAGAAGTGGATGGACTGGATGATCTGCATGCTCCAGAAGGTGTGATTTGGGAAGCTCAAAAGTTAGCGAGCGAATTTTTCCAATGTGACTATACCTTTTTCTTGGTAAATGGGACAACGGTCGGCAATATGGCTATGATTTTATCCGTTTGTCTCCCAGGGGAAGAGATTATAGTGCAGAGGAATTGTCACAAGTCTGTACTGAATGCTCTCGAGCTTTCGGGGGCATCCCCTGTGTTCATCTCTCCAAGATATGAAAAGGAAACTGGCCGGCATAGCTACGTTTCTGCCGAAGACGTCGAAAGAGCTTTGAAGGACTACCCTGACAGTAAAGCTGTCTTTTTGACCTACCCGGATTACTTTGGAAGGACGTATGATCTGGAGAATATTGTAGAAGTTGTTCATAGGTCCCGTATTCCGCTGTTGGTTGATGAGGCACATGGCGTCCATTTTCAGCTTGGATCCCCATTCCCAAAGGCTGCCTTAGCTGCAGGCGCAGATGGTGTGGCTCAGTCTGCGCATAAAATGGCACCTGCGATGACGATGGCTTCGTTCCTTCATGTCCAAGGTGACAGGATCGATCTGAACCGAATCCGTCATTATTTACAAATGCTTCAGTCGAGCAGCCCTTCCTATCCACTGATGGCGAGTTTAGACGTGGCTAGAGCTTATTTAGCTGCATGGAAGCCTTCGGAAAAGGAGGACTTGTTTTCATTCCTGGATCAAGTAAAGGCCTTGTTCCACTCTTATAATTATTGGACTGTGAAAACTACGGATGATCCGTTGAAGCTTACGCTCGAGGTTCTAAGCGGAACCGGGTTTGAATGGGCGGACGCTCTGGATGCGGTGGGAATCGTACCGGAGCTTGCAACGACAGATCAAGTTCTACTCGTATTTGGACTCGCCCCGAGTGTGGATATACAGTTATTGGAGGACCGGTTGAAGACCTTGGATTCCCAATTAAAAAAGCAAACAAACCGTGCTACAATAATAGAGGATCAAATCCAATTTCCAGCGGTTCAAAAGCTGGAATTCAGCTATTCGCTCATGCAGAGAATGGACGTGGAGAGAGTGGATTGGCAAGAAGCTGCAGGGTACGTCGCAGCAGAAGCGATCATCCCCTATCCACCAGGCATTCCATTAGTCTTGAAGGGGGAACGCTGGGATGATCAACATATAGCTCAGGTGCGTGCCCTGTCCAGTCAGGGGGCACGCTTTCAAAATACAGGCATGGAACAAGGTGTCCTTGTTTTTAAAGGAGAATAGATGTGAAAGGATTGTTTGTAACGTTCGAAGGTGGCGATGGAGCTGGTAAATCTTCCATCCTGCAAGAGATCGGAAAAGATTTGATAGAGGAAGGGTATTCCATTCTGGTAACGAGAGAGCCGGGAGGAATACGCATCGCAGAAAAAATAAGAGAAGTGATCCTTGATCCTTCACATACAGAAATGGATGGCCGTACTGAAGCTTTGCTTTATGCCGCGGCACGCAGGCAGCATCTCGTAGAGAAAGTCATCCCTGCATTGAAAGAAGGAAAAATCGTGCTTTGCGACCGGTTTGTAGATTCCAGCCTTGCCTATCAGGGAGCAGCACGTGGTCTTGGTATGGAGGAAGTTTTTAAAATCAACCAATTCGCCATTGATGATCATATGCCGGATTTGACGTTGTTGTTTGACATCAAACCTGAACGAGGGTTGAAGAGGATTGCTGCGAATCAGGGAAGAGAGAAGAATCGTCTCGACCTTGAACATATCGATTTTCATGAAAAAGTTTATGATGCCTACCAACGATTGGCTGAGCAAAATAAGGACCGCATCTGTGTAATTGATGCCGATCAGGAGTTCGAATCTGTGAAAAAAGATGCGTATCGCGTTTTAAGCGGTCACTTGCCATCATAATTTCCATCCATTTGTTATAATAGGAGAAAACACCCAACAGGAGGGTATGATTGCATGAAGATGATCATTGCGGTCGTTCAGGATAAAGATAGCAGTCGTTTGACGGATGCCTTAGCAGAAAATAATTTTAAAACGACCAAACTATCAACGACAGGTGGATTCTTACGAGAAGGAAATACAACGTTCATGATTGGTTGTGATGATGATCAAGTGGACGATGCTTTAGATATTATTAAAGATAATTGCAGCCAGCGTGAACAGATGGTTGCTCCCATTTCGCCGATGGGGGGAAATGCGGACTCTTACATTCCCAAACCCGTAAAGGTCGAGGTAGGGGGAGCGACTGTATTTATTTTGCCGGTTGATTCCTTTTTTCAGTTTTAACTTAGAAGGGGTTCAAGTATGAAAATCAATCAAGAAATACGGACACAGATGGAGGCAGCAAAAAGACACTCTTCCCTCCAGACGAACGGGAAGCCTGGTTTTGATGCGATGGTGCAGTCCCAATCCCGGCAGCTGCAAGAAGCCCAATTGAGCAGGCTGATGAGTAGTATAACGGCACAGGGGGAGCGGGTGGCAAGAGCACGGTCTTTCCGTGATCTGGCTAAATATAAACGTCTTATCAAAGACTTCATGAAAGAGTCCGTCCAATATGGAATGAACCTGAAGCATTCGCATAGTTGGAATGCACATGGACAGACTCGAAAGTTGACGATAGTGGAATCGGTTGATGAGAAGCTGTCTGAACTGACAGAGGCAGTGATGGATCAGGAAAAGCGAACGGTTGATCTGCTTGGGCTGATTGGTGAAATCAAAGGTTTGCTTATTAATTTATATACGTAAGGACGGAAGTAGTATGCAGACTTGGACACAAATGAAAGACATCCAGCCTCTAGCTGCCCAAATGCTGATGAACAGCTTCAAAAAGGACCGGATTTCCCACGCTTATTTGTTCCAGGGGAATCGCGGGACCGGTAAAAGGGAAATGAGTATTCTTTTTGCGAAAAGTATTTTCTGCAAAAACAGAGAAGGCGCGGAGCCCTGCCAAAGCTGCAGGGATTGTCACCGGATTGATTCAGGGAATCATCCAGACTTGCACTGGATAGAACCTGAGGGACAATCCATCAAAAAAGAACAAATCCTCCATTTACAAAAAGAATTTACGTATACAGGAATGGAGTCAAACCGAAAAGTCTATATCATCGTCGATGCAGAAAAGATGACAGTCAACGCATCGAACCGATTATTAAAATTTCTGGAGGAACCGAGTCAGCAGACGACCGCGATGTTACTGACCGAAAGTGGTCCGACCATACTGGATACCATCAGGTCGCGTTGTCAATTGCTTGCCTTTCAGCCGCTGAATCCAAGGCGTGTGCAGGAAAAATTGGTGGAAGAAGGAGTCTCTGAATCGAATGCGAGACTTTTGTCATCCTTAACGAATAATTTGACAGAAGCCCTCGAGATGAATGAAGATGAGTGGTTTGCGAATGTGCGAAAACTAGTGATACAATTAATTGAAGTGCTTCAAAATAAACCAAATGAAGGACTTTTGTTTATCAACCATCAGTGGATGCCTCATTTCAAAGAGCGAACGCAGCTGCAGCGTGGTCTGGATGTATTGATGCTCTGGTTCCAAGATGTGATCAACCAACTTTTGGACCGGGAAGAATCGATCATTTTCACGACAGAGAGAGAGAATTTGAACCAGGCAGCGATGCGTTGGTCACGTCAGTCAGCAGCACGAAGCTTAACGGATATTCTTGAGGCGAAACGAAAGATAAATCAAAATGTCCATCCTAATTTAGTGATGGAACAACTTACCCTTCAACTACAGAGGTGATGATCGAATGATCGAAGTTGTAGGTGTCCGATTTAAGCAGGCGGGTAAGGTATATTATTTCGATCCGGGGGAATTGCGGATGACGACGGACGATTATGTCATCGTTGAAACCGTACGCGGAATCGAATTCGGAAAAGTTGTCATTGCTAATAAATCCATAGATGAAGAAGACGTTGTTTTACCTCTTAAAAAAGTCATCCGTATGGCAGATGATAAAGATAAAGTGACGGTGGATGAAAACAAAGACAACGCCGCAGAAGCTTACCGGGTTTGCGAAAAGAAAATCCGTGAACATAAATTGGACATGAATCTTGTGGATGTCGAATACACGTTTGATCGTAATAAAGTGATCTTCTACTTTACGGCTGATGGCCGTGTGGACTTCCGTACATTAGTCAAAGATCTTGCGTCTGTTTTCAAGACGAGGATCGAACTGCGCCAAATCGGTGTCAGGGATGAAGCGAAAATGCTCGGGGGGATCGGTCCATGTGGACGGATGCTTTGTTGCTCAACGTTTTTAGGTGATTTCGAACCTGTTTCTATAAAAATGGCCAAGGACCAGAACTTATCCTTGAACCCAGCGAAAATTTCTGGCCTTTGCGGCCGCTTAATGTGTTGTCTCAAGTACGAAAATGATGATTACGAAAATGCGAAGAAAGAGCTTCCTGACCTCGGTGAAAGCATTGCGACCTCCTTTGGTAAAGGAAAAGTCGTCGGACTGAATATGCTCGAACGTATGGTGCAGATTGAATTCCGCGACAAAGAGCGCGTCCTTGAATACTCTCTGCAAGAGCTGATCGATGAAGGAGTTCTTCAAACCGAAGCCTCAGAATAAAGGGTGGAGTCGAGCGTGAAGAAGAAAGCCATATTTGAACAAGTATCCCATTTTGAAAGTCAAATCGGTGAGCTCTATGAACAGCTCGGCGATTTAAAAAAACAGCTGGCCTATCTCTTAGAAGAAAACCAGCATTTATCGCTTGAAAATCATCACTTGCGACAACGGTTAGAGAAAGAGAATGAAAAAGAACAATCTTCCTCAAGTTCCAAACAGGACAAAGGGGCAGTCGTCGGGGAAGGCTATGATAATCTCGCGAGGCTTTACGAAGAAGGCTTTCATATTTGTAATCTTCATTTTGGTAGCCCGAGAGATGAGGATTGTCTGTTTTGCTTATCTTTCTTAAACAAAAAGAAATAATTCCAGGTCCAAGCCTTTCCTTGCTCGTTCGAGGAAGGGCTCTCTTTATATCATAGATGGGTTTAAATTTATAGTTATGTTAGGGAAAGAGGATTTGTCAGTATTACGGAATACTTGATTCCATGTTGTTATGTGCAGAATAGGAGGCGGTGGGAAGCGTGTAGTTTCCCAGAATCCGTTCGCCCCTGAAAAAAAGCAATGAAACCGTTCCAGAAAAGGGAGCTGTTTATAGGAATTCAAGTAAAGAAAGGAAAGCGGAAATGGTTCAATTATATGGAGATGAAAGAATTGACTTTTTATTAGCGAAAGAAAACATGCGGATTATTCAAAGCCCGAGCGTATTCGCTTTTTCATTAGATGCGGTTTTACTCGCTGACTTTACTTATGTACCAAAAACACGGGGGAAAATCATCGATTTATGTACAGGGAACGGTGTCGTCCCTCTTTTTCTCTCCACACGATCGAGAGTTCCGATAACAGGGGTGGAAATTCAGGAGCGGCTCTATGACATGGCCCTCCGTAACATTGAACTGAATGATTTAGGCGATCAACTGAATATGATTCATGGGGATTTGAAAGATATGCCCGGACATTACGGAAATGACAAATTCGATCTGGTTACATGTAATCCTCCATATTTTCCTACTCCTAAAGCGGATGAGCAGAACTTGAATGAGCATATGGCTATTGCTAGGCACGAAATCCACTGCAGCTTAGAAGACGTAGTAGAGTCATGCAGCAGGCTGGCGAAGTCAGGAGGAAAAGTATCCATGGTTCATCGCCCTGAGCGCATGGTGGAAATTATTCAGTTATTCAAAAAGTACAAGTTGGAGCCTAAAAGAATGCGACTCGTATATCCAAAAGAGGGAAAAGAGGCGAACATTCTTCTGATTGAAGGAGTCAGAGACGGGAAGCCCGGGTTGAAAATTCTACCTCCGCTGTACGCTCTTACGAATGATGACGAATATACTCAAGAGCTAAGGGAGATTCTTTATGGAGAATAGTCATTACGTCTATATGCTCAAATGTAAAGATGGCACCCTTTATACCGGATACACCAACAATCTGGAAGCTAGGTTAGAAAAGCATCAGAGCGGCAAAGGGGCCAAGTACACAAGAGGTAGAGGGCCTCTCGTACTTGAGGCTTATGAAGTGTATGAGACGAAGTCAGAAGCCTTACAACAAGAATACCGGCTGAAACGAATGACAAGGAAAGAGAAAGAATATTGGATTGAACAAAGAAAGGAAGGGGTGAGCATGGATGAATGTACAAAAAAGTTTCATGGATCATGATCAAGGGACGCTTTATATTGTCCCTACTCCCATAGGAAACCTGGAAGATATGACTTTTCGTGCTGTTAATACTTTAAAAGAAGTGGATATGATTGGTGCCGAGGATACGAGGAATTCCAGAAAATTGCTCAATCACTTTGAAATCTCTACGACACTTGTCAGTTACCATGAACATAACAAACACACAAAAGGTCCGGAGTTGATTGAGAGGCTGAGTGGTGGAAAAGACATCGCCATCGTCAGTGATGCGGGTATGCCCGGGGTTTCAGATCCTGGAACAGATCTTGTCCAAAGAGCGGTTGAAGCAGATATCCCCGTCGTTGTTCTGCCAGGTGCGAATGCCGCGTTGCCTGCTCTCGCCGGATCAGGGCTATCGACAGAAGAGTTTTACTTTCATGGATTTCTTCCAAGGAAAAAGAAAGACCGCGCAGCCGTTTTAGAGAAGCTTCAATCCATTCAAGCCACTCTGATTTTTTATGAATCTCCTCACCGATTGAAGGAGATGTTAAGCCATGTTCATGAAATACTTGGAGATAGAAAGGCCTCATTAGTACGCGAACTGACGAAACGTTACGAAGAATACATTCGTGGGGGTTTGGGAGAATTAGTGGATTGGGCTCATTCTGAACAAATTCGTGGGGAATTTTGTGTAGTGATTGAAGGAGCGGGTGATGTAGAATCTGAGGATAGCCACCAGTGGTGGGCACACTTATCCCTCGTCGATCACGTCCAGCACTATATTGAAAACGATGGAATGAGGAATAAAGAAGCGATAAAACAGACGGCTCTAGACCGAAAGCTCCCGAAACGGGAAGTCTATCAGGCCTATCATGTAGAAGAAAAATAAAACCAGCAAGAGAAAACCCCTTACTGCCAGGCCTGTGAACAGTAAGGGGTTGCTTTAACATATGTCTTTTTTCTCTCTATAACCAGTAAATCGTCTCTTTTCTATTTATCTCTAAATCTGATTTATTTAAGGTTGTCTTGTAGTTCTGAAAGCAGCATTTGTGCGCCTTCCTTGCTCAGGACTAGGTTGCCGTTTGCCAGTTTCATATTTTCATCAGAAACTTCCCCTGTGACATGGCAAGTCATGTTGGGCTTATATTTCTTTAGAACGATACGGTCATCGTCCACATAAATCTCCAACGCGTCCTTTTCGTTAATGCCTAGTGTGCGGCGGAGTTCGATCGGAATAACCACGCGACCGAGCTCGTCGACTTTACGTACAATACCTGTAGATTTCATATTTCTGTCTCCCCTCAATCAAAAGTTTAGCTGTCATGTTTCGACATATGTCTCGACAATATAGTACCAACCATTCCCAGACGTGTCAATTACTTAAAAAGGGATTAGAATTTCCAATTCCACATACTGGTGCAGGTATTGAAAATGGGTGAGTGGAGCGATTCATCCAGGCCTCTTTCCATCTCTACCCATCCCTTTCATCCCATATCTGGTTGGTTTATCCAACCTATCTATATACATTTTATTTTACCAGAGTATTTACATATGTGAAATTATAATGTTTGGTTCTTTTGACAGTTTTACGTAAAATTCGGTATATTTTAATGTTAGGAATGGAAATAAAGAAGATAAATCGATAGAATGATACCATGACCTTTTATGACACATGGTAGGAAGATTTTGAGGAGGGAAAAGAATGCCTGAGGAAAATAATACGTTTTATATAACGACACCTATTTATTACCCTAGTGGTAATTTGCATATTGGACATGCCTATACGACCGTAGCGGGTGATGCGATGGCACGCTACAAACGTTTACGGGGATATGATGTCATGTATTTGACCGGAACGGATGAGCATGGACAGAAGATCCAGCGGAAGGCAGAAGAAAAAGGGGTCTCTCCACAAGCATACGTGGATGATATTGTGAGCGGGATTAAGCAATTATGGGATAAACTCGATATTTCCTATGATGACTTTATTCGTACCACACAGGATCGTCACAAAGTAGTCGTAGAGAAAATTTTTGATTACTTAATGAAAAAAGGCGACATTTATTTGGATGAGTATGAAGGATGGTATTGTACCCCGTGCGAGTCCTTTTTCACAGAACGTCAGCTTGAAGACGGCCGCTGCCCGGATTGTGGCGGTGAAGTAGAAAAAGTAAAAGAAGAATCCTACTTCTTCAAGATGAGCAACTATGTGGATCAATTGCTTGAGTTCTATGAGAAGAATCCGAAATTCATCCAACCGGAAAGCCGTAAAAATGAAATGATCAATAACTTCATTAAACCAGGTCTTGAAGACTTGGCTGTATCCCGGACGACATTCGATTGGGGAATTGGAGTACCCGGAAATGAGAAACACGTCATTTACGTATGGATTGATGCGTTGAGCAACTACATTACCGCGCTTGGCTATGAGAGTGATGATGATTCCAAATATCAAAAATACTGGCCGGCAGATGTGCAGCTTGTAGGGAAGGAAATTGTCCGTTTCCATACCATCTATTGGCCAATCATGCTGATGGCTCTTGATCTGCCTTTGCCGAAGCAGGTATTTGCCCATGGCTGGATCTTAATGAAAGATGGAAAAATGTCCAAGTCCAAGGGGAACGTTGTGGATCCGGTCCAGTTGAGTGATCGTTATGGTCTGGATGCTCTACGCTACTACTTGCTTCGCGAAGTACCATTCGGTTCTGATGGGGTGTTTACACCAGAAGCATTCGTTGAACGTACGAACTATGACCTTGCGAATGATCTTGGGAACCTACTGAACCGTACAGTCGCGATGATCAGTAAGTATTTCGATGGTGAAATTCCAGCTCTGAAACTAAGGGAAGATGAGTTTGATGAAAGCCTTGAAAAACTGGCCCAGGAGACGAGAATCTCTGTAGAAGATTCTCTTGAGAACATGGAGTTTTCTGTGGCTCTTGCAGATCTTTGGAAATTCGTCAGTCGTACAAATAAATATATCGATGAAACACAGCCGTGGGTTCTGGCTAAAGATGAAAACCAAAAAGACCGACAGGGTAATGTCATGGCCCACCTGGCTGAATCGCTTCGTCAAATAGCTGTGATGCTTCAGCCGTTCTTGACGCAGACGCCTGAGCGAATCTTCCAGCAGCTCGGAGTAACAGCAGATGAGCATAAAGCATGGGAAAGCCTCAGCGAATTTGGAATTCTTCCAGCTGGAACGAAGGTACAAAAAGACCAGCCGATTTTCCCTCGTCTCGATGCGGAAGAGGAGACGCAAATCATCAAAGACATGATGAAGAAGTCAGCTCCTTCAAAAGAAGAGAAAAAAGAGGAGAAAACGGAGCAAGTGGAAGAAGTGACCATCGATGATTTCATGAAGCTTGATTTCCGGGTTGCGGAAGTAACGAAAGTCGACAAGGTGAAGAAAGCAGACAAGCTGCTTAAAATTCAATTGGACCTCGGTTATGAGCAGCGCCAAGTTGTTTCCGGTATCGCTGAACACTACACTCCGGAAGATCTTGTTGGAAGGAAAGTCATTTGCGTCGCCAACTTGAAACCGGTCAAACTCCGCGGGGAATTGTCTGAAGGGATGATTCTTGCTGGTGAAGACGACAATGGTTTATCTTTGGCATCTGTGGATCAGACGTTGAAGAATGGGACGAAAGTGAAATAACACGCCATTAAAAAGGGAAAGCTCTCCATAGTGCTTTCCCTTTTTTTACATGACGATTAATTGATGAAGGTGGGAAAATGAATGTTGTTTGATACGCACGTCCACTTGAATGCAGATCAGTTCGAAGAGGACTTGGAAGAAACGATTGAAAGAGCTCAAGAAGCTGGTGTTCAGTATATGACCGTTGTAGGCTTCGATAGGAAAACGATCCCGAAAGCGATGGAAATCGCCGAGCGGTATGAAAACATCTATGCCGCTGTAGGCTGGCATCCGGTTGATGCTATTGATATGACGGATGAGGACCTTCAATGGATTGAGGAATTGTCTCAGCACCCTAAAGTAGTCGCGATAGGGGAAATGGGATTGGATTACCATTGGGATAAATCACCGAAAGACGTGCAAAAAGAAGTGTTTCGTAAACAGATCCGTCTGGCAAAGAAGGTGAAGATGCCGATCATCATCCACAATCGTGAGGCGACACATGATATCGTTGAAGTCCTAAAGGAAGAGAATGCAGCTGAAGTCGGCGGCATCATGCATTGTTACAGTGGGCCTGTAGAAATTGCGCAGGAATGCATTGATATGAACTTCATGATTTCCTTAGGCGGTCCTGTCACCTTTAAGAATGCAAAATTACCGAAAGAGGTGGCCAAAGCGGTGGATCTTAAGCATTTGTTAGTAGAAACGGACTGCCCGTTCCTGGCTCCGCATCCGAACCGCGGGAAGCGAAATGAACCTGCCTATGTGAAGCTTGTTGCGGAACAAATTGCAGAGTTGAAGGGAATTTCGTATGAAAAGGTGAGTGAAACCACAACTTCGAATGCTCTCGAATTCTTTGGAATCCAGTCGCAATAAAGGGGACCTTGGAGGGTATATTACAAAATTCGCCCAATTGTATGGGAACTGTAACACGTTTGTTATGTTAATTGACTAGGTATAATAGCATAATAGAGGAGTCAGTGATGGTCATGCTGGCTCCTCTATTTTTTTGTAAAGAGGATCCATTTGACATGAGTTTGTCACTTGACTACAATAAAACGCGTGCTTTAGAAAGGAGGCCAAAGGATGAAAATAGGAAAATTGTTAAAATCAGCCATTAGTCACATGATGGTATGGGCAACTGTGATTGCCGTCCTATGCATCGCCTTTTTAGTAACCGTTTCGTATGAAGCTACTAAAGCTTCTGTGCAAGTGACACAAAATGGGCAGAAAGAACTGATACGCACTCATGCTGATACTATTGATGAATTATTATCAGAGCTCGATGTCACTGTCCAACAACACGATGAATTATCACATAACTTATCCGATCCGGTTGAGTATGGAATGGATGTCTCGTACATAGCATCTAAGTCTATCAATCTAGCCATCGATCGAAACCATACAGAAGAATACTTTACAACAGCCTCGACAGTGGAGGAATTCTTTGAGCAGGAGGATCTTGAATTCAAAGAACGGGATGAATTATCCCATGATCCGGATGCTCTCATTGAAGATGGCATGGACATTGAAGTCCAACAGGCCTTCCAAGTGAACGTCAATGATGGAGGAGACTCCAAAAAAATCTGGACGACCGCATCCACGGTCGACGAGTTGTTTCAAGAAGAGGGGATTACTCTGAGCGAATTGGATGAGTTGAACCTCAATGAGGAAGAAGAGCTATCCTCTGATAAAAAGGTCATGATTACCAGAGTCGAGAAAGTGACCGACGTTGTCGAAGAAGAAGTTGACTTTACAGTGGAAACAAAGAAAGACAACTCTCTTCCAAAAGGGGAAAAGAAAGTCGTTTCCAGTGGAGAAAAAGGGTTGATTACGAAGGAATATGAAGTAATCTTGAAAAATGGTGAGGAAGCCAGCCGTGAACTGATTAAGGAAACGGTGGAAGAAGAGAGTAAGACAAAAGTGGTTGCTCTTGGTACGAAAGTGGAGAAGAAAGTGACAGTTGCTGCTTCAAGCCCGTCAAGTTCTTCAAATGCATCAAGCTCTTCCCGCTCTTCCTCAAGTCAAGCATCTACGACGGTATCGCGAAACGATACAAGTGGAGCGAAGACCTTATATATGCATGCAACGGCCTACACCGCAAACTGTGCAGGATGTTCGGGCATTACGGCTACAGGCATCAACTTGAAAGCGAATCCGAACAAAAAAGTCGTAGCGGTCGATCCTAGTATCATCCCGCTTGGGAGCCGCGTCTGGGTAGAAGGGTACGGCTATGCCATTGCTGGAGACACAGGTGGAGCTATTAATGGAAATCGTATCGATTTATTCGTTCCTTCCAGGAGCGAGGCTCTTAATTTCGGCTCCCGTAATGTAAAAGTGAAAATATTGGATTAATGGAGATAGCAGAGGAATCGTTCCTCTGCTTTTTTCCGTGTATAGAGTCATGGTATGCTATGGAAAGATGAAGAAGGGAACGCAACAGGAGGAAAGTACGTGAAAATTAAAGAAGTGATTGTGGTGGAAGGGAAAGATGATACCGCCCGAATTAAATCTGCCGTGGACGCAGATACCATTGAAACGAATGGATCAGCGATTGATGAGCACGTTCTTGAACAAATCAAACATGCACAGGATAAAAGAGGGGTCATTATCTTTACAGATCCCGATTATCCTGGAGAGCGGATCAGGCATATCGTAAGCCAGCATGTACCTTCATGTAAGCATGCTTTTTTACCGAAACATCGTGCACGTGCCAAACATGACAAAGGCATTGGCATCGAACATGCATCGATTACTGATATTCAGGAAGCCCTGTCTGCGGTATATGAACTAGTGGATATCCGGGAAGGTGAAATAGAAAAAGCCGATCTCGTCGACTACGGACTCATCGGAGGTCCAAAAGCCTCCAAGCGCCGGGAGAAATTGGGGGTCGCCCTCAAAATTGGCAAAACGAATGGAAAACAGTTGTTAAAACGATTGAATATGTTCCACATTACGTCCCACCAGCTAAATGAAGCGATGGATCAGATCATACAGGAGGAAAGAAATGAACAGTAAAGCAGTAGCCACACCAACAAGAACGAAAGAAATTTTGCAGAATTATGGATTCTCATTTAAGAAAAGCCTGGGGCAAAACTTTCTCATTGATGTTAACATTTTAAAAAATATCATTGCAGAAGCTGGAATTGACCGTTCAGCGAGTGCGATAGAGATCGGACCTGGCATCGGGGCTTTAACAGAACAGCTGGCCCAGCACGCCGACCGTGTCGTAGCCTTTGAAATCGACCAGCGCCTCCTCCCGATTTTGAAAGAAACTCTTGGGGCCTATGACAATGTCGAAGTCATTAACCAGGATATTCTCAAAGCGGATGTTGCCCGTGTAATCGCTGATCATTTCAACCCTGATCAACCCGTCCGTGTCGTAGCTAACCTTCCTTATTATATTACGACACCTATTCTGATGAAACTTCTGATGGATCGACTGCCAATTGACAGCATAACGGTCATGATTCAGAAAGAAGTGGCGGATCGTATGGCTGCTGAACCAAATACGAAAAGTTACGGTTCTCTTTCCATTGCCGTTCAGTATTATACAGAAGCAAATGTCGTATTGAATGTACCTAAGACCGTCTTTATGCCTCAACCGAATGTGGATTCTTCTGTACTACATTTGGAAATGAGAGAGAAGCCACCTGTTGAGGTGGAGGATGAAGAATTCTTCTTCGACGTTGTGAAAGCAACGTTCGGGCAACGTAGAAAAACTTTGATGAACAACTTAGCCCGTCATTTCAAAGGGGAAATGGATAAGGAAGAGCTTAGAAATCGACTTGAAAAGGTCAATATCGATCCATCTCGACGCGGGGAATCTTTATCCATGCAGGAATTCGCAGATCTAGCCAACGTTTTATATAAGTGACTGTAAATAGACACAAAGCCCATGTTCACACATACACTACAGTAGTGTATAGAGTGAGGTGGGGAAGTGATGATATCAAGTGGAGACCTTGTAACACGGAAATCCTATCAGCACGACATCATTTTTCGAGTGAAGTCAGAGAAGGGACCACTCTTAAAATTGATGGGCGAATATATAAGACTTGAGGCCGACGCCCCTCTCGATGATCTTGAAAAAGTAACCGGAGCTGAGTATCACCGTAGAAAAAGTGAAGTCGATGAGAAGGAAGCCTATTCCTACCGTTTATTTCGGCAAGATTACAGACTCCTAAAAGAAAAAAGGGAAGCAGAAGCAGGGAGTGGGTATGCCAATCAAAAAGAAACGAACTATTTTCAAATCCCTCCCCGAATTCTTCATATAGATGGAGATCCATTGTTTTTGAAAAAGTGTATTGCTTTATATGAACAACTAGGGTTGCAAGTTCATGGACAATACCTTCACGAAAAAGAAATGCCGAACCAAGTCCTGTCTCTAATAGAAAAAGTGCACCCGGAAATTGTCGTTTTGACGGGACACGACTCTTACTCCAAAGCGAAAGGAACTGTCAGGGAGTTGGAGTCTTATCGTCATTCCAAGTACTTTGTAGAAGCTGTCAGGAACATAAGAAGAAAATATCCCAATTTCGATCAAATGGTCGTCTTTGCTGGTGCCTGCCAATCTCATTTTGAATCCATTATCAGGGCTGGAGCCAACTTTGCGAGCTCACCTGCCCGGGTTAACATTCACGCCATTGACCCGGTCTACGTGGCTGCCCGTGTGGCGTATACTTCGTTTATGGACCATATCAACATTTGGGAAGTCATTCGTAATACTATAAGTGGAGAAGATGGCCTAGGCGGAATAGAAACCAAAGGATTGCTCCGCATCGGCATGCCCTACACTGAAAATCAAACAGAAGAAATCCAGGAACCATAAAAAAAGCCGTCATCACGTGATGACGGCTTTTTCTTATTCGCCTTCAGCTAAATGGCAGGATTGTGTAAGGCTCAATTTCGAGACTTTTGTTGAGTGGATGGGGCGGAGGGGAATAACTCGCTTTCCGCGGGAGCGCGGTGAGCCTCCTCATGCTGAAGCCTTGCGGGGTCTCACCTAGCACTCTTTTCCCGCAGGAGTCTCGCCATTCCCCTCCGCCCCTCAACCCAGGCAACGAACCCAGAAACATCTCGAATCTGAGTCTTCAACTAAAGGGAGCGTTAGCAGAAGAGGAATATGTACGGATTTTAAGGAAATAAAAAAAGCTTACATACTTTTCCTTGAAATGGATAAGCTAACCAGGACCGATTATTTATATCATTCTGTTGCATTGTGAATGCGCAGTTGGTATAATTAATAATTTTATTTGACTTTGTCCTAAGTCTGTGATAAACTAATTTACAGTGAGGTGGAGTGCAGTGGCTAAAACGTTAGTAGAAATCAAGCAATCCCTTGAAGGGCAAATTGGTAAACGCCTAACTTTGAAAGCAAACGGCGGACGTCGTAAAACAATCGAACGATCCGGTGTACTGGCAGAGACATATCCTGCTGTTTTCATTGTAGAGCTGGATCAAGAAGAAAATGCTTTTGAACGTGTATCTTACAGCTATGCAGATGTACTTACAGAGACAGTCGAATTGAACTTCGACGACCTACAGACTATGGCACTTGAGCAGTGAACCAACCGTTTGCTGCTTTTTTATTTTGTCTGCAAAACGGAATATCATTCAAAAAGATAAAGAAGGAATCATTACCATCCTTACATACAACTCCCTTGCTTGTCCGTTGCATGTTTCGCACATACTAACTTTGTCGTAGCTTTAGTGAAAGCGAAAGGAGCTGAAGACGATGGGACGTAAGCGCAGCATGATGTCCAACTCGTTGAAAGAAGAAATCGCGAAAGAACTTGGGTTTTACGACAAGGTAGAAAAAGACGGATGGGGCGGCATTTCTGGGCGTGATGCCGGCAATATGGTAAAACGAGCAATTCAAATGGCAGAAGAACAAATGGTGAACAACCAACAGTAAGCTTTTCCCCTGGCGCTTGATGCTCCAGGGGCTTTTTTCCTTTCTCGTGCCCCTCACCAGCCCAACAAATATGGTACAATGCTTTCAGAATCATATGGAAGATGAGGTGCTTGCATGCAAATACTTGAAAAAGCTCCTGCGAAAATTAATTTGTCTCTTGATGTTTTACATAAACGAGCGGACGGGTTTCATGAAGTAGAGATGGTCATGACAACTGTCGATCTTGCCGATCGCATTGAACTGACCCTCCTCTCTGAAGATGAAATCAAAGTGGAATCGGAAAGCCGTTTTGTCCCGAATGATGAACGTAATTTAGCTTACCGTGCGGCACAACTGTTGAAAGATCGTTTTCATGTAACTCAGGGAGTTAAGATCTTTATTGAAAAGAACATCCCTGTAGCGGCCGGGCTTGCTGGAGGGAGCAGTGATGCCGCAGCTGTCCTTCGAGGTGTGAACCGGATGTGGGGGCTGGGTTTGAGCATGGATGAATTGGCGGAACTTGGTTCAGAAATTGGTTCGGATGTGTCTTTTTGTGTACACGGAGGAACGGCGCTTGCCACCGGCCGGGGAGAAAAGATTCAACACCTTCCTGCCCCTCCTCCGTGTTGGGTGGTCCTTTCTAAACCTACGCTTGGTGTATCGACCCAGTCCGTCTATAAGAATCTTGATTTAAGTGCGGCTCACCACCCTGATACCGAAGCCATGGTGAATGCTCTGAAAGATGGAGACTACTCGGGCATTTGTGAGAACGTTGGCAATACACTTGAGGGTGTGACGCTACAAATGCATGAAGAAGTCGGTCAAATTAAAGAGCAGATGAAACAGGCAGGGGCTGACGCTGTGCTTATGAGTGGAAGTGGTCCGACCGTTTTTTCGCTCGTTGAACATGATGCTCGAGCCCAGAGAATTTATAACAGTCTAAAGGGCTTTTGTACGGAAGTTTTTATGGTTCGTATGCTCGGATACAAAGAACCACTTGATAAATAACGTACGAATTTGTTATATTTAATGAAAACATTCGGATTTAGAGGTGTCTTTGTATGAAAAGAAGCGAAAGACTTGTCGCCATGACTCATTATATTCTCGATCGACCACGTGAGCTTATATCCCTCCCTTTTTTCTCAGAAAAATACGATGCTGCGAAATCTTCCATTAGTGAAGATTTAGGAATCATCAACAAAATGTTCCAACATGAGGGGATCGGCTATTTAGAAACAGTTTCTGGAGCAGCAGGTGGAGTGAAATATATCCCTGCTTTCTCAAAAGAAGAAAGCCATCGTTTTGTTGAAGAATTATGTGAAAAGTTGGAGGACCCCGTGCGGCTCCTGCCGGGTGGCTATTTGTTTATGAGCGACTTGTTAGGTGATCCGGAAACGACACGTAACATCGGCAAGCTGTTCGCTTCTGCTTTTCGCGATAAAGACATCGATGTGGTCATGACAGTTGCGACGAAAGGAATCCCCCTCGCATACGCTGTGGCTTCCTACTTGAACGTACCCGTAGTGATTGCCAGAAGGGATCCGAAAATTTCTGAAGGGTCTACGGTGAGCATTAACTACGTTTCTGGTTCGACCAGGAAGATCCAAACAATGGTTCTAACGAAGAGATCTCTTCCTCAAGGATCAAGAGTCTGTATCATTGATGATTTCATGAAAGCTGGCGGAACCATTAATGGAATGCGGAATTTATTAATGGAATTTGATGCTGAATTAGCAGGAATCGGAGTTCTTGCTGAGGCGGAAGATGAAGAAGAGGACCGCGTCGTGGATGATTATTTATCTGTAGTACAGATTATCAATGCGGATGAACGCAAATCCTCCATTGAAGTCCGACCAGGGAACCTGTTAGAAAATATATAAAATATACTTTGTGAAAAGAGCCCTCATCCTTTTGTATGAGGGCTTTCTTCATGGTTGAACACCTAAATATACAGAATCATAAAAATTTTTTAGAAAAATTAGCAGGATTTTTTCCCGTTTTGTGGAATTTGTCTTACATAAGTTCTTTTGTATAAAAGGTGGTGAATCTAATGGAAGTAACTGACGTAAGACTGCGACGCGTGAATACTGATGGAAGAATGCGAGCAATTGCTTCTATTACCTTGGACCAGGAGTTTGTTGTCCATGACATACGGGTGATTGATGGCAACAATGGACTGTTCGTGGCGATGCCGAGCAAACGCACTCCGGATGGGGAGTTTCGTGACATTGCACACCCGATTAATTCAGGTACTCGTGGAAAGATCCAGGACGCTGTACTTGAAGCTTATCACCGTGCTGGTGATGAGGAAGAAGCTGAGGTGGAATTCGAAGAAGCCGGCGCTTCCTAATACTTACGCACAACAAGAGTCTAACCGAACCAGGTTAGACTCTTTTTTTGGTCAAAGATCCTGGACGGATTTCCGTTTGTGTTCCTCCTCTAAATGTTGAAATACATGTTGTATTGAGATATGATTCAAAGTGGATATTTAGGATGGAGGTACGTTCATGACTAATCGATATGCAGTCGTTCTAGCCGCTGGCCAAGGTACACGTATGAAGTCAAAACTTTATAAGGTTTTGCATCCTGTATGTGGAAAGCCGATGGTTCAGCACGTTGTCGACCAATTGAATACATTAGATTTGCAAGAATTGATCACCGTTGTAGGTTTTGGTGCTGAAAAAGTTCAGGATCAGCTGGGTGAAGATAGTCATTATGTCATTCAGGAGGAACAGTTGGGAACAGGCCACGCTGTTTTACAGGCGGATGACATTCTGGCTGATAAAGAAGGGACGACCGTTGTTGTTTGTGGTGATACGCCATTGTTGACAGGGGAGACGCTTCAAAAACTTCTGGATCATCATGATGCAGAAGGGGCGAAGGCTACAGTCCTTACGGCGCATGCTGAAGACCCACACGGGTACGGCCGCGTCATCCGTGGCGGAAATGGCCAGGTTGAACGAATCGTGGAGCAAAAAGATGCGTCTGATGAAGAACAGGCGATTCAGGAAATCAATACAGGTACGTATTGTTTTGATAATGCTATGCTGTTTGATGCACTTAAGAACGTCTCTAATGATAATGTTCAAGGTGAATATTACCTGCCGGACGTCGTTGAAATCCTGAAGGGTCAAGGGGAAACCATCAGTGCCTATCAAACACCGGAGTTTTCGGAATCTCTAGGTGTTAATGATCGTGTGGCCTTGTCAAAAGCAGAAAAGCTAATGAAACAACGAATTAACGAGCAACATATGAGAAACGGGGTTACGCTTGTCGATCCTGAACAAACGTATATCGGTCCAGATGTGACCATAGGAAGAGATGTCGTCATCTATCCTGGAAGCGTTCTTGAAGGTGCAACGAGCATTGAAGACGATGCGGTAATAGGCCCTCATTCTACCGTTACAAACTGTTATGTGGGCAGTGCAACGATTATTAAGCAGAGTGTCGCTGCCGATAGTAAGATCGGCTCCCGTGTCCAAATTGGACCTTTTGCCCACATCCGCCCGCAATCCTCTCTAGGTGATGATGTGAAAGTCGGAAACTTTGTGGAAGTGAAAAAGGCTTCCTTCGGCGATGGAAGCAAAGCTTCTCACCTAAGCTATATCGGGGATGCTGAGGTTGGAACTGGTGTCAACATCGGTTGTGGAACCATTACGGTGAACTACGATGGTGAGAACAAGCATTTGACGACGATTGAAGATGATGCATTCATCGGATGCAATTCAAACTTAATTGCTCCTGTCACCGTAGGAAAAGGAGCTTATGTAGCTGCGGGCTCCACGATTAACCAGGATGTCCCGTCCGAAGCTTTGTCGATTGCCCGTTCCCGCCAGACGAACAAAGAAGGCTATGCAAGTAAAATGAAATCGATCAAAAAAGATTAACGGAGGGTTCCATCCATGGCAACTGGATATAAGGATTCAAAACTGAAAGTATTCTCACTCAACTCAAATCCTGAGTTAGCGAAAGAGATTGCTGATAACATCGGAGTCGAACTAGGTAAATGTACAGTCACGAGCTTTAGTGACGGAGAGATTCAAATCAATATTGAAGAAAGTATCCGTGGGTGTGATGTGTATGTAGTTCAATCTACATGTGAGCCCGTCAACCAGCACATCATGGAACTCCTGATCATGATCGATGCTCTAAAACGTGCGTCAGCAAAATCCATCAATATTGTCATGCCTTATTACGGTTATGCTAGACAAGACAGAAAAGCCCGTGCCCGTGAGCCGATTACAGCTAAATTGATTGCTGATCTTCTTGAAACGGCAGGAGCTTCCCGCGTCTTAATGCTTGATCTGCACGCGCCGCAAATCCAAGGATTCTTCAACCTGCCGATTGATCACCTGGTCGGGGTTCCGATTCTATCCGACTATTTTGAGGAGAAGAATTTTGAGGATGTTGTCATTGTATCTCCAGACCATGGGGGCGTAACACGTGCCCGTAAAATGGCGGATCGTCTGAAAGCTCCTATTGCCATCATCGATAAGCGTCGTCCGCGTCCAAACGTTGCGGAAGTCATGAACATCGTCGGTAACATCGAAGGCAAGACGGCCATTTTAATTGATGACATTATTGATACAGCTGGAACGATTACACTGGCGGCCAACGCTCTTGTCGAGAACGGTGCCAAAGAAGTGTTTGCTTGCTGTACGCATCCGGTTCTTTCAGGACCTGCGATCGAGCGTATCGATAATTCGAAAATTAAAGAGCTTGTGGTTACCAACACGATTCCACTAGGTGAAGAAAAATCGAGCGAGAAAATCACCGAGCTATCTGTAGCCGGCTTAATCAGTGAAGCTATTGTCCGTGTCCATGAACGTCAATCCATTAGTATTTTATTTGACTAATTTTACGTAATTAGGTTTAACTCTTGTTTTTAACGGGAAACTGAAATAATGATTGGTAAATTACTGGAGGTTGATTAATTTGGCTATTACATTAAAAGCAAATCAAAGACAAAATCTCAAGCAATCTGTAACCCGTGAAATCCGCTTGGAAGGAAACATTCCTAGTGTCGTATACGGGAAGGATAAAGAACCGATCACGGTTGCTGTTAACAGCATAGAGTTACTTAAAACCGTTCGTGATGAAGGTAAGAACGCGATTATCTCTCTTGATATTGAAGGAAAAGAGACCGTGGATGTCATGCTCCATGAATATCAAGTCGATCCATTGAAAGATGAATTAATCCACGCAGACTTCTACGTTGTAAACATGTCTGAGGAAATGGATGTCGAAGTTCCTGTACACTTAGAAGGTGAAGCGGCAGGAAGTAAAGAAGGCGGCGTCGTTCAGCAGCCACTTTACGATTTGGCGGTTCGTGCCAAGCCACGCGATATCCCTGAGGAAATCGTTGTTGACATTTCTGAACTGAATATCGGTGACAGCATCATGGTCGGTGACTTGAAAGAGTCCAAAAACTATGAGATTACCGAAGATGAAAATACGACGATCGTATCCGTAACTCCTCCGGAAGAAATGCCGGAAGAAGAGCCGGAAACAGATACTGATGCTGAACCTGAAGTCATTAATGAGAAATCAGAGGACGCAGAAGAAGATTCTGAAGAAAAAGAAGAGTAATTGGAAACATTCGAAGGGCGTGGCCAAGAAGCCGCGCCCTTTTTAATCGTTCAACTTCCTACAGTCATAAGTCAATCAATGGTTTTAAACAAGTATTATAACTGTTGATGGGCTTATGCTCTTGGTGTACCCAAATTTCATCATTGTCCGGTTTAAGAACCGGGGTTAAGGGGATTGTATAAACACACGACAGGTTAGGCGCAAGTTTTTGTAAGGATGGAACGCATTTTGACATCTTTCCGCGTTTCCTTTTGATATAATGAATCAATAGTATAAAGACAGAAAAGGAAGTTATGTATGAAGTGTATTGTAGGACTTGGAAATCCAGGGAAGAAGTATGAAGACACCAGACACAATATCGGGTTTATGATTATAGATGAATTGGCTTCACGAAATCAGTGGGCTTTGAGCCAGAAAAAATTCAATGGTTTATTTACAATGGAGCGTTTCAACGGAGAGAAAGTGATCCTTTTGAAACCTCAAACGTATATGAATTTGTCAGGGGAAGCCCTTCGGCCTTTGATGGACTTCTACGATATTGATATCGAAGATGTATTAGTGGTTTATGATGATTTGGATCTGCCGCCAGGAAAAATTCGTTTGCGGAAAAAAGGCGGCCATGGCGGTCACAATGGCATTCGCAATATCATCGATCAGCTGGGAACAAAAGAGTTCAAACGACTGCGCGTCGGTGTAGGGCGTCCGGAAGGTTCAAAAACCGTGATTGATCATGTGTTAGGTGGCTTCTCCAAAGAAGAACAAATATCAGTGAAAGAAAGCATTGATGATTCTGTAAAAGCTTGTGAAGCTTGGATAGAGCGACCGTTTAACGAAGTGATGAATGATTTCAATGTGAAGTGACGGGATCATCGAGTTCGTATAACAGTCCCGAATGACGGTAAAACTATCTACCATCAACCCTTCAAGGAGGATGGAAATGAAAATACGTTATTTTTGCCGTCATTGTGAAAACCAGGTCGGAGAATTAGATGCGAAACATGTGGATGTGTCCCAGTTGGGCTTTGATATATTAAATGATCAGGACCAGGAGCAGATGGTTCATATGACAGCGAGCGGTGATATGAACATTCGAACCATTTGTGACTCGTGCAAAGAATCATTAGACGACAATCCACATTACCACGAGCTTGACTTTTTTATACAGTAAATCTTGATTTCTGATTGGATCGGAAATCTGGGTGGTGGAGGAATTCGTTATGCAAGGTATTAAGGATTATTTATTTCCACAGGATGACATTCATTCTGTTGTCGAAGGTTTTAAATCGGGGATGAAGGAACAAATGGTGGCTGGTTTGTCCGGGGCTTCACGAAGTCTAATGGCTTCCATGCTTCAAGAGTCTTTGGAACGACCAGTCATCATCGTGACTCATCAACTGATTCAAGCACAACAATTGTATGAGGATATGCAAGAATTGACCGATGCAGATCAGGTTCACCTGTATCCGGTCAATGAACTGATTGCATCAGAAATCGCCGTTGCGAGTCCTGAACTAAGGAGCCAGCGAATCGACGCGTTAAGTCAGTGGCTGTCTCAGGAAAAAGGGATTTTAATTGCACCTGTGGCTGCACTAAAACGAATGATGCCACCGAAATCTTACTGGGAGCAAAGTCAGCTCCCTTTTCGTGTTGGGGAAGAAATTAATCTCGACAAGTACTTAGAACGCTTAGTGAACATGGGGTATGACCGTACAGAGATGGTGGCCACACCAGGGGAGTTTTCTTTGCGTGGGGGAATCATGGATGTGTACCCACTGACCGCAGAGTTTCCGTATCGGATTGAGTTGTTTGATACAGAAGTGGACTCGATTCGGACGTTTGATTCCGAAACACAACGGTCCCATGACAAATTGGAGGCTGTCCAGATTGGGCCGGCTACGGAACTGTTGCTCAAGGACGAGGATTTTGCCAGAGCCCATGATCGTCTGGAGAACGCCTTGAGCCATTCTTTGAAGAAACTAACCAAACAGGATGCGAAAGAGACACTCGCTCAAGTAGTCGAGCATGACTTGGATCTTTTAAAGGCGAAAGAGCATTTCCAGGAAATTTATAAGTACATTGGATATTTCTACGAAGAACCTGTCAGTCTACTAGACTACCTGCCTGAAACAGGTCTTGTCATTCTGGATGAAATGAGCCGGATCCAGGAGACGGCCAATCGTCTCGACCAGGAAGAAGCAGAATGGCACAACAGTATGCTGGAAGCCAACCAGACCGTGCGCGAACTTAACCTTTCTTTCGACTGGCAGGATGCTTGGATGAAAATCGAACATCCTCGTCTTTATCTGTCTGTTTTTATGAGGCACATCCCCAATACGCAACCGCAGAATATCGTGAATATCTCGAGTCGTCAGATGCAGCAGTTCCATGGCCAGATGAATTTATTGAAAAATGAAATGGATCGCTGGGAGAAGCAGGATTTCTCTGTCGTGATCCTCGCTCCCGATGAAAACAGAAAGTCCAAGATCGAAGGTGTCCTTCGTGACTATGATATGGAAGCGGTCATTGCGGAAGGGGACGTCCAGCTTCCGTTGGTGAAACCGACCATTATCACGGGTGATATCAGTCATGGGTTCGAATGGCCGATGCATAAGCTTGCGGTCATGACCGAAAATGAACTGTTCAAGAAAAGAACCGCCAAACCGAAACGGAAACAGAAAATGTCGAACGCCGAGCGGATTAAGAACTATCAGGAATTGAAGGTCGGCGATTATGTCGTCCACGCCAGCCACGGAATCGGAAAGTATTTAGGGATTGAAACGTTGAAAATGGCTGGGAACCATAAAGATTTTCTGATGGTCAATTACTCTGGAAATGACAAGCTTTATGTGCCAATCGACCAAATTGATCTGATCCAAAAATATGTGGGGTCGGAAGGAAAAGAACCGAAAGTTTATAAGCTTGGCGGCAGTGAGTGGAAAAAGGTCAAGAGCCGGGTCCAATCTTCAGTCGAAGATATCGCTGATGATTTAATTCAGCTTTATGCCGAACGCGAAGCCTCCAAAGGATTTGCTTTCAGTGAAGATGGAGAAATGCAGAAAGACTTTGACGCAGCCTTCCCTTATGAAGAAACGGAAGATCAAATCCGTTGTATTGAAGAAATCAAATCGGATATGGAACGTGTGCGTCCGATGGACCGGCTGCTTTGCGGAGATGTAGGTTATGGAAAAACAGAAGTCGCGATTCGCGCAGCATTTAAAGCGATTGTCGATGGAAAACAAGTAGCCTTGCTCGTGCCTACAACCATTCTTGCCCAGCAGCACTATGAGACCCTTCAAGAGCGTTTCCAGGGCTTTGGGATTAACATTGGACTAATGAGCCGCTTCCGTACGAAAAAGCAGCAGAAAGAAACGACCGATCGTCTAAGGAAGGGTCTCGTCGATGTGGTGGTAGGAACCCACCGAATTTTATCCAAAGATATGCAGTTCAAGGACTTAGGGCTGTTAATCGTCGATGAAGAGCAACGTTTCGGAGTGAAACACAAAGAGAAAATCAAACAGTTGAAAAACAATGTCGATGTGTTGACGTTGACGGCGACTCCGATCCCGAGAACCTTGCACATGTCCATGCTTGGTGTCAGAGATTTGTCTGTCATTGAAACACCACCGGCCAACCGTTTCCCTATTCAGACGTATGTGCTTGAATATAATCCGATTTTCCTCCGGGAAGCGGTGGAACGGGAGATGGCCCGGGGCGGTCAGGTATTTTTCCTCTTCAATCGTGTGGAAAACATCGAACGGATGGCTCAGCAAATTGCTGAGCTTGTCCCGGAGGCTAGGGTCACTTCTGCCCATGGACAGATGAATGAGACCGAACTTGAGAATGTCATGTTTTCCTTCCTGGAAGGGGAATTTGATGTGCTTGTCAGTACGACGATTATTGAAACGGGAGTCGATATTCCGAATGTGAATACCCTCATTGTTTATGATGCGGACCGTATGGGACTAAGTCAGCTTTATCAATTGCGAGGACGTGTCGGAAGGTCGAACCGGGTGGCCTATGCGTATTTCACTTATCAAAAGGACAAAGTGCTGACAGAAGTGGCCGAGAAACGGTTGCAGGCGATAAAAGAATTCACTGAGCTCGGTTCCGGGTTCAAAATCGCCATGCGTGATTTGTCTATACGTGGAGCAGGGAACCTTTTAGGAGCCCAGCAGCACGGGTATATCGATTCTGTCGGATTCGATATGTATTCCCAGATGTTAAAAGATGCCATAGAAGCGAAAAGACAAGGGAAAGAGCCGGAAAGTATTCAGCCATTCCAACCGGAGCTTGATATGATGCTGGATGCTTATATTCCCGATGAATACATCGCTGATGAAAAGCAGAAAATCGATATGTACAAATTGTTCCAGGCGATTGAAACAGTCGAGGATATTCATGACTTGCGTGATGAATTGATCGACCGGTTCGGCGATTACCCGCAAGAGGTGGATAACTTGTTCCGCGTTTCTTCTATTCGTCTGCAAGCAAAACGTTCAAGGATTGAGAGCGTGACAGAGAAGAAAAGGAAAATCGAAATGTTGATGGAAGCAGAGCAAAGTCAGCAGATCGATGGAACAAAACTGTTCGAATTTGCAAATAAATACGGGCGTATGGTTCAACTAGGGACAGAAGATTCCCAATTGAAGGTAACCTTTACATGGGACCGTAAGACAGAATTCAAACGGTATGAGCTTGTCGAAGAATTTATCAGCAAGCTTCCGGAGATGATGAGAGAAGTATCAACTGCCTAATTGCACCTCATCCCTTAACAGGGATGAGGTTTTTCTTATCTATTCACGCTTCCTCTGCACCCGGTAAAATCCAGGTCCGGCTCCCAGACACTCGAGACATAAGTCAATCCCCTCCATGGAGAAAGACCACTCCATTGCGTGTCTTGTCTTATGCTTGTCGTGTCTAAACGGTCGCCTCCACATCCGGTGAGATCCAGTTCCGGTGCCTAGCTTCTCGAGGTCATAGGCAAATCATCTTTGTGAGGAAAAAGCACCTCACAAAAGATGCTTCGCATATGCTTGTCGAAGCTGCCCAAGGCACCTCCACATTCCAAATCGTCCAGTTCCAGCTCCCAGACACTCGAGACATAAGTCAATCCCCTCCATGGAGAAAGACCACTCTATTGCGTGTCTTGTCTTATGCTTGTCGTGTCTAAACGGTCGCCTCCACATCCGGTGAGATCCAGTTCCGGTGCCTAGCTTCTCGAGGTCATATGCAAATCATCTTTGTGAGGAAAAAGCACCTCACAAAAGAAGCTTCGCATATGCTTGTCGAAGCTGCCCAAGGCACCTCCACATTCCAAGTTTACATTTTTTATGAAAAAATCCATCCAAAGGGTGTATAGGTTTTTATTGCTGTATCATACTATCTTTAATCACCCGCTTGTTCTGCTTGCGCTTCAACAGGTATAGATAGGCAGTCATCACAGAAAAGGAGGCAGCATATAGAATGAAAGCAACTGGTATTGTACGCCGTATTGATGATTTAGGACGTGTTGTTATCCCGAAAGAGATCCGCCGTACGCTGAGGATCCGTGAAGGTGATCCTTTGGAGATTTTTGTAGACCGTGAAGGTGAAGTGATACTTAAGAAATATTCACCTATTAGCGAGTTGGGTGATTTTGCAAAAGAGTACGCAGAAGCGCTCAGTGAGTCTTTAGAAGCTCCTGTGTTGATTTGCGATCGTGATGAGTATATAGCGGTGGCGGGAAGTGCGAAAAAGGATTATATGAACCGATCGATCGGATCTAAGATTGAAGAAGTCATGGATTCGAGAACAATGTCTTTTGAGAAGCATCCGGAGCCGGTTGAATTGACTCGGGGTCAGGAAGAAGATGTGATATCATATCTTATTTATCCTATCATTGCGCAAGGAGATCCCATCGGCTGCGTCGTCGCCTTCAATAAAGAAGGTTCTCCATTAGAAGACGGGGGCAGTAAAGCTGTACAGACAGCCGCTAGTTTTTTAGCCAAACAAATGGAGTAGCAAGTAAGGTCAGATCCAAGCGGGTACGGGGTCTGACCTTTTCCTATGATATAATGAATGTTCTGAATACATATATATTAGAAAGGGTCCAATATGACCAAATTACGTTCACGCTCTGTTTTACAAGGAGCATTCATTCTAACACTAGCCGGATTGATCAGTAAGGTCATAAGTGCGGGGTATCGTGTCCCCCTTCAGAACTTAACGGGAGATCTTGGCTTCTATGTCTATCAGCAAGTGTATCCCATTCTCGGCATTGCTCTGATCCTTGCCCTGTATGGTTTTCCAGCAGCCATTTCCAAAATCGTTTCCGACATCGATGATCAATCATCGCCTCTATCTGTTCCATCGTTTTATATCCCTGTTTTCTTGTGGGTGATGATGGCATCTGGATTGATTTTTATGGCTGGATTTTTATCGTCTCCGTGGATTGCTTCTGTAATGGGAGATGAAAAACTAACCACTTCTTTAAAGTCGGCGTTTGCTGTTTTTCTCCTTGTTCCTTTTGTAGCGGTTGTTCGAGGTACATTTCAAGGACAGAATAATATGGGCCCTACAGCTGTATCACAAATTATCGAACAAGTCTTCAGAGTCGGAATCATCATTGGTTCTGCTGTTTTAATCATGAAGGGAACGGACGTTTACACCATAGGAATAGGGGCGTCGCTAGGTTCATTGGCAGGCGCAGGAGCTGCGTTTTTGTTTCTTTTTTATTGGTTGATGAAAAAGGGGGACATGTGGACATGGAGAAGGCGGGATCATGGTATCTCCTATAAACGGACCATTTTCCTGCATGGCACCCTGATTTGCTTAAACTACATGCTGCTCTTATCTTTACAGCTCGTTGATGCATTGACATTGGTCCCGAACCTCCTGAAATCAGGGATAGCGCTTGAAGATGCGCGTATGTGGAAAGGGGTGTTCGATAGAGGGCAGCCTCTCATTCAACTGGGTACGGTGCTTGCATCATCGCTCGCTCTCGCTCTAATTCCTTCTGTCACGAGATCAAGGTTGAAGCAGAATCCTGCGAAAGTGAAAAAATCGGTGGTGAGCGCCGTGAAGATGACCGTCTTCCTTTGTGTTGGAGCCACGGCTGGGCTGATCTTCTTATTTCCGGCCATCAACCAGTCCTTTTTCCAGGATGATCAAGGAACGGGAGCTTTAAGAATCCTGATGCTTGTCATCCTTGGCAGTTCTCTTTCCATTACCCTCTCTTCCATATTGCAGGGATTAGGTTATATGAAACAAACAGCCATGATGATCGCAGGGGGACTGATTATTAAATGGGTTGGAAACAAGATCTTTATTCCTTTTTGGGATTTAGAAGGAGCAGCAATTGCCTCGGTGATGGCTGTCGCTTTTGTTTTAATCGGAAATGTCGTAACCTTAAGACATGAAGTTCCTTGGGAAAAATGGACCACCCTCCCCTGGAAAGGGATCCTGATTTCTCTTGGAGGAATGATGTTCGGACTATGGCTGGCTAAAATGCTCGCCTTCCTTGTTTTTAATTTAGATACAAGGTTGTCTTTATTCCTGTACACATTGTTTGTTACAGGATTTGGTGCTTTGATTTATGCGGTCCTTCTTCTCAGAACGGGCAGCTTCACAAATGAAGAATTAGATGTCATACCTTTTCGTAAGGTCGTATGGAAGCTTTCGCCGAAAGGAATGAACCAATGAATACCATAACAATCATCGGACTTGGAGCTGCGGATTTAGAGCAGCTTCCGCTCGGGGTTTACCGTGAACTGACCCAAAATCAATCCCATCTCTATGCACGAACCCTCGATCACCCAGTCATCCAAGCGCTGCAAAATGAAGGAATCACATTTGAAAGTTTTGATTCTGTGTATGAATCGAATGATCAATTTGGAGACGTATACACAGAAATCGCCTCCCGTCTTCTTACCTTTTCCGGTGGACAGGACGTAACCTATGTCGTCCCTGGACATCCTATGCTTGCTGAACGGACGGTTCAACTACTGATTCAAGCGAGAGACAGAGGGGAAGTCCTCCTCGATATTAAAGGTGGTCAAAGTTTTCTTGATGCCACGTTCACCGCGCTTGAAATCGACCCAATCGAGGGGTTTCAGTTTGTAGATGCTACAGATTTGAAGCGGGAAGAGCTTCAGTTTTTGAATCATATCATCCTCTGTCAGGTGTATGATTCGTTAGTGGCTTCGGAAGTGAAATTGACATTGCTGGAAGAGCTACCGGCTGATTACCCCGTAACCATAGTGACAGCCGCTGGAAGTGAACATGAAAAGCTTACCACGGTTCTTCTTGAAGAGCTGGACCGCCGCGTCGAAGTGAATAATTTAACCAGTGTGTATATTCCCCCTGTTAAAAGAGATGATCTCAATCACCAATTTTTCCGCCTGAGAGAAGTCATCAAGATTCTGAGAAGTCCGGAAGGCTGTCCTTGGGATCGCAAACAAACGCACGAATCACTAAGGAAATATATGATTGAAGAAGCCTATGAGTTTATTGATGCTGTTAACCGCATGGATGATGACCATATGATTGAAGAGCTTGGGGATGTGCTGCTTCAAGTCATGCTGCACAGCCAAATCGGGGAAGATGAAGGATATTTTACAATCGACGACGTAATAGTATCCATAACGGAAAAAATGATTCGCAGACATCCTCATGTTTTTGGTGAAATCACAGTGGATTCATCCGATGAAGTGGTCACTAACTGGGAGGCAATTAAAGCAGAGGAAAAAGGGCAGCAGCCTGATTCTATCCTTGATTCCGTGCCTGAGAGTTTTCCGGCCCTTCTTCAAGCGGAAGAGTTGCAGAAGAAGGCAGCTAAAGTAGGGTTTGATTGGGATACCGTTGATCCTGTCATTGAAAAAGTTGAAGAAGAATGGAAGGAATTCAAGGAAGCACGCGATTCGGGCGACCGAGAAGAGATGGAAAAAGAATTCGGAGATTGGCTGTTTGCCATTGCTAATCTTTCCAGGCACTACAAGATCAGTAGTGAAAATGCTTTGCAGCGGACGAACCGTAAATTCAGAACCCGTCTTTCATCCATGGAAAAGGATGCTCATACAGAAGGACGCCAATTAAGAGACTATGATTTAGATTCATTAGAGGAATTATGGGTAAAAGCGAAAGAAAAACATAAAGGAGCGGAATGACACATGCGTTTGGATAAATTTTTGAAGATCTCCCGTTTAATTAAAAGACGTACACTCGCGAAAGAAGTAGCGGATCAAGGGCGTATCAGCATTAATGGTGCCCAAAGTAAAGCAGCAAGTAACGTAGCGGTCGGAGATGAACTGACCATTCAATTCGGACAGAAAGTACTGACGATTGAAGTGAAATCATTAAAAGAGAATGTCACGAAAAATGAAGCGACGACTCTTTATGAGATTAAAAAAGAAGAGCCCGTCAATCAATCCTGACAACAACCACTGCCGGAAACGGCAGTGGTTCTTTTCTGGCATTTATATACTTCTTTTATATGCCTGACCCCGGCATAGACCTCATTAGTGCCAGGCATCGCCTGCGTGTATAAGGGTGCCAGGCACCGGAAAGCTTTTAGTCGGGGCGGTCCGAGGCGCTTCCCCATTCTAAAGTTCTAATCTCCTCTTTTTTCTCATAGCTTGTACTAGAGAAGGGGGCTGTGATGAGATGGAAGGTTATGAAAAGAATCAAGGGATACGCAGTCAGCAACCGGTGGAGCATAATGTGAAAGTATGGAATAGAAGAAATATAGAAATCTCAGGGGTGAAAGAGGTGGATAGCTTCGATAGTGAAGAATTCCTCCTGCAGACATCGATGGGGTATCTTGTGATCCGCGGTCAAAACCTGCAAATGAAAAACCTCGACCTGGATTCTGGAGTCGTCTCCATTAAAGGAAAAATGTATGAAATGACCTACTTGGACGAGCATCAAGGGGAGAAAGCTAAAGGTCTGTTTAGCAAGCTGTTCAAATGACCCTCACCACTCAGTTCATTACGATCGTTGCCATGATCGGGGGAGGGATGTTCGTCGCCGCATCATTGGATACATTTGAACGCTTTTTCGGAAAAAGAAAAAAGGGATGGCTTGAAATCATTTATCAGTTGAGCTTTTGGCTCTTTCAAGCCGCTTTTCTCTTTTATTTATTATACCTCGCCAATTATGGAGAGTTGAGGGTGTATGTTTTCGTGGCGATTGTTTGTGGATTTGCTGCGTATCGTGCATTGTTTCAGAACCTTTACTTAAGAACACTTGAAATGTGGATCCGAATCAGCATGGCTGTTTTCCGTTTCTTGAAGAAGACAGTCTATTATTTGATTTTCATCCCCGCGAAATCCATCATTTTCCTTATAATTTCTTTACTTCTTGGCGTTTATAAGATACTTTTAAAGGGTACTATTATATTGTTTCTTGTCGTATTTTATCCGATCCGGCTAATTTTTCGAATCATTTGGCGACTTCTGCCGAAAAACATGAAAAAATACTTAAGGGATTTAGCAGGGTTTCTGGATAAAATGAAGAATACAATGAACAATTGGATGAAACGAATCAAGAAGTAAAGGAGGCCTACTTTCATGGCAAAGAGACAAACGGAGTCTGTGGCACGTATGGATTCTACATACATGAAGCACTACGATGCCTATATGGACAGACACCAACGTAAGAAAAAGCGATTAGTCCGCCGTCTCGTAATGTTTGCCCTGTTAGTGTCGATCGTTGCTGGCTCCATGGTGTTTTATTCTATGAAACAACAGTCCTTGTATGCAGATAAGCAGGAGAAATACGACCAGTTGCAGCAAGAGATGACCGCTTTGAAAAAAGAGGAAAAAGGTTTAGAGCAGGAAATTGAACTTCTTAAAGATGAAGAGTATGTGCTGCAGATTGCGCGGACGAACTATTTCTTCTCAAAAGAAGGAGAAATTATATTTAAAATGCCTAATGAGGACCCGTCATATTGACACTCTTTTCAAAGCTTATATATAATATATAAGAAGGATAATTTTTTTATCGAAAACTTAAGGAGGAGCATTTTTTTTATGTCAATTGAAGTAGGCAGCAAGCTGCAGGGTAAGGTAACGGGTATCACTAATTTCGGAGCGTTCGTCGAGCTTCCAGATGGTAAGACGGGGCTAGTTCACATTAGTGAAGTTGCCGATAACTACGTAAAAGATATTAATGAGCATTTAAGCCAGGGAGACCAGGTGGATGTGAAAGTCATTAATGTCGGAGATGATGGGAAGATTGGTCTTTCCATTAAGAAAGCAAAAGAGAACTACGGTCGTCGCCCACAGAAACCTCGTAAGCCGGCTGAATCATTCGAACAGAAAATGAACCGTTTTATCAAGGATAGTGACGAGCGACTAGCATCACTGAAGAAGCACACGGAATCCAAACGTGGAGGTCGAGGTGCTAAAAGAGGATAGCTTGCTGTCTAGGACAATGAGTAAAAGGTGCACGTCTTCATAAATAAAAAGCAGATCCATAACGGATCTGCTTTTTTGTATGCACTCATTTCTTCAACTAAAGCTCCCTTTAGTGGGAGACTCAGTTTCGAGATGTTTCTGGGTTCGTTCCTTAGGTTGAGCGTCAGGGGTGGCTGGGAAGCAACTCGCTTTCCTGTGGGGGAGCGCCGAGCTTCCTCGGACTGCGTCCTGCGGGATCTCGCCTATCTCCTTCTCCCACGGGAGTCTCGCAGCTTCCCAACCACCCCATTTGTTGAGAAGTGGAACGAACCCCTATACCGAGAGTGAGTGTCTCTTATTCCTCTATCCTAAGTAGGCATAAAACGCTCTATATCAAGCCTTAAGTTCTGGCAGCCCGCAGTAGAAAATTTTATATGATTCATTTCGTTTCATTATTCAAGTTGATCTTTTAGAAGTGGTTTCGATAATAATCCTTGGTAAAGGAGCGGAGGGGAATGGCGAGACTCCTGCGGGATAAAAGTGCTTGGTGAGACCCCACAGGACGCAGTCCGAGGAGGCTCACCGCGCTCCCGCGGAAAGCGAGTTATTACCCGCAGCCCCCATCCACTTAACAAAAATCTCGAAACTGAGTCTTCAAACCTGCCATATAGTTTTATAGACGGCGGT
>NZ_JAYLVQ010000008.1:0-31008 GCF_035818575.1 Halobacillus sp. HZG1 | reverse complement strand
GTCTGCTTATGCCAGTCGTGTCTACCAGGACGATTCCGCATTTGAACACTTTCCATGGGGCGGGCGGTGAGCCTCCTCAGGCTACGCCTTCCGGGGTCTCACCTGTCCCACACATCCCATAGGAGTCTCACCGTTTCCCTCCGCCCCTTTACCTTAAAAGTGTCTCGAAACCACTTCTAACAGGGGCAGCTTGAATGGTTGAGGGAAGTGGATGATTAGAACACCTGTATAAGGAAGGTTCCAATTTTTCTCCCCTAGGCGGGCATAAAGTGCCTTGTATCAAGCATTTGCCTAAGCTAAACGTCAATTGGGGTAGAGTTTATATCATTCACTTCTAATAACCATACAAGTGATTTTTTAAGTAGTGGTTTCGAGAACCTTCCTTGGTTAAGGGGCGGAGGAGGATGGCGAGACTCCTGCGGGAAAAGAGTGCTAGGTGAGACCCCGCAAGGCGTCAGCCTGAGGAGGCTCATCGCGCTCCCGCGGAAAGCGAGTTATTCCCCGCAGCCCCACCCACTCAACAAAAGTCTCGAAACTGAGTCTTCTAGAAACCTGCCATATTCTTCAGTAAGCTTAGGGTTTAAAGACAATAAAAAAGACGAGCAACTTTAGTGTTGCTCGCTCTTATAAGGACCATTCAATCAATTGCTTACGAAGTTCAGAGAGTCTTCTCTTTGTTTTTTTAATTTGTTCGACATCTCCGGCGATCATGGCATCATGCAAGGTCACCAATTCGTAATCAATCTCCATACGGATTACCGGGAGCTTCTCTTCAGCTTCTCTTTTACGCAATGCTTCCATGACATGTTTCACTGCTAACCCCTCCCTTTCAAATCCTTACTATATATATATGTGACTTTTGCGACAGAAGTTTCAATTAGATTACTTATATGTAACCCATTTTTACAGAATTCAAACCAAGGGAACACATCACTTAGTAAGAGTGGTCTATTGTGGTAAAATAAGGGCGAGAAATGAAGGAGTTGATCGAATGACGACATTTAGTGGATTTACACAAGAGGACTTTGACGTTTTTTCCATTCCAGGATTGGAAAATAGAATGGAAGCTTTAAAAGATCGTATTTCCCCAAAGCTTGAGGCTATAGCGACAGAACTCGATGCAGATGTCACAGCAATGACGGGTGACGAAATGTTCGTTCACGTAGCGAAACACGCCCGACGTAAAACGAATCCGCCGAACGATACTTGGGCAGCTCTTGCTTCAAATAAACGCGGATACAAGAAGCTTCCCCACTTCCAAATTGGCTTGTGGGAGTCTCATGTGTTCATTTGGTTTGCTGTAATCTACGAAAGTCCCATCAAACAGGACTTTGCTTATAAATTGGAGCAAAACAAGGATGAAGTTCTTCAACATATCCCGGAGGACTATGTGTGGTCCATCGATCATACGAAACCGGACAGCATTCCTCAGTCTGATGTTAATGAAGACAAGTTCTTGAGCATGACCGAGCGTCTAAAGACTGTGAAAAAAGCTGAGATCCTGTGCGGCAGGAACATTGAACGTGGAGATGACCGTCTGAAAGATCCAGATGCTTTCCTTAAGCTTTGTAAAGAAACATTCCAAACCCTTGAACCTTTATACCGTTACACAAAACAACTCGATCAGTAAACAAAAAAGGCGCCCTGTGAGGGAGCGCCTTTTTTTGTTTACATTTTTAATTTGTCGCCTTTACTAAGGCCTTTCGCCTGTTTCACAGCTCTGTAACAAGAATAGCCGGATTCTTTTTCAAATTGTCCGCAAAGCGTTTTTTCTTCACTTTTAGATGGAACGATTTGTTTAAAACGTGTATAAGCGAGCATCAGCTCATCACGGTCGACTCCTTTTTCATAGGCCTGTTCTACCATACTGTAAAAATTAACGACATCGATAATTTCTTCTTTTGACCAATACACTTCATCGATTGGATACGTATAACTCACTTTTCTCCTCCTTACCTGCTCCACCGGTTGCGGATTTCTTCCGCTTCCGTGACCATCCGTTTAACCAGCTCATCGACCGATGGAACGTCATGGATCCTTGAAGCGACTTGCCCGGCCCAGCCAAATCCGCTGGCTTGTTTTCCCTCATATATGAAGGTTTTATTCGCTTCACCGTTAATGTAAGATTTTAAGCCTTCGTAACCAGCTTGTTCCTCTTCCAATTCCAAGATACGCGCTGTCCACTCATTTTTCAAGGCACGAGCCGGGGCCTTCAAACTTCTTTTTATGATAGTGGTGGAGGTCTCGTCCGCTTGAATCAAAGCTTCCAGATAAGCGGGATGGGCATGGACACATTCTTTAGTTGCAATAAACCGTGTCCCCATCTCTACTCCTTCCGCTCCTAAAGCAAGAGCAGCCATCAATCCCCTGCCGTCTCCTACTCCTCCTGAAGCAATAACAGGGATATCAACAGCGTCTACGACTTGCGGCGTCAGGACGAATGTACCAACATCATCACGTCCAAGGTGTCCCCCGCCTTCATGACCGACGACCATAACGGCATCCGCACCCAGCTCCTCCGCTTTAACTGCCTGCCGTCTTGCTGCTACAAGAACGAGGGTTTTAATTCCAGTACCTTTCACTAACTCGAGCACTGGCGCAGGATTTCCACCTGTCACCGATATGACCGGCACCTTTTCTTCTACAGCGACTTGAACCATCTCTTGGAAAGGACGACCATGCTGGCCGATCGCGAAGTTCACACCAAACGGTCGGTCTGTCTTTTCTCTTACTGCAGCAATTTCCATCCTTAGTTGATCGGTACCTTCCATACTCATCGCCGTCAATTGACCAAGTCCTCCAGCGTCTGAAACCGCTGCAGCCAATTCAGAATAAGCGAGGTGAGCAAGCCCTCCCTGGATTATCGGGTATGTAATGCCTAAAGCTTCTGTAACGCGAGTTTTCCATTCCACATGAACCCCTCCCCTTTGTTTCATTTTAGCATGATTGGAAAAAGGATACACAAAAAGACTAGCAAGCGAACGTATAACCTGCTATAATTCATGTGCTTTTCTATATTAAAGAGGTGGAAACACAAATGAACCAACATGAAACTCCCTTGTTTACAGGATTAAAAAAACATAGGGACCGCAAGCCGGTCCAATTTCATATTCCAGGTCATAAAGGCGGAAAAGGAATGGATGAAGAGTTCCGGACCTTTATGGGAGATCAAGCACTTTCGATCGATCTTATCAACATTGAACCGCTCGATGACCTGCACCACCCGCAAGGCATGATTAAACAGGCCCAAGACCTAGCCGCAGAAGCCTTCGGTGCAGATTATACATTTTTCTCCGTCCAGGGCACTTCCGGTGCGATCATGACAATGATTATGAGCGTCTGCCATCCTGGTGATAAAATCATCGTGCCAAGGAACGTCCATAAATCTGTAACAACAGCGATTATTTTTTCAGGAGCTAAACCCGTCTTTATCCACCCGGAACTGGACGAGCGCTTCGGTATCTCTCACGGAATCACTTCAGAGGCTGTGCAGAAGGCATGTGAAGCACACCCGGATGCAAAAGGACTGCTCGTCATCAACCCGACTTATTTCGGAGTATCTGCCGATTTGAAAAAAATTGTCAACATTGCCCACAGCTTTGATATCCCTGTGCTTGTCGATGAAGCACACGGGGTCCACATCCACTTCCATGAGCGCCTCCCTCTTTCTGCGATGCAGGCAGGTGCTGATATGGCAGCGACAAGTGTGCATAAGCTGGGTGGTTCATTAACCCAAAGTTCCGTACTGAATTTACGTGAAGGACTCGTTTCCCATGAAAGAGTGCAGTCGATTTTATCCATGCTGCACACGACGTCAACTTCCTATCTTTTACTCGCAAGTCTGGATGCAGCACGAAGACATCTCGCTGTTAACGGCCGGGAGCTGATGGAACAAACCCTTCGCCTGGCGGACGATGCCCGAAGAAAATTAAATGAAATTCCAGGTATTTATTGTCCGGGTAGTGAAATCTTGACGAGCGATGCTACAGTAGACTTTGACCCTACGAAATTAATCATCTCTGTTAAAAAGCTGGGGTTATCCGGCTATGACGTTGAAGTCTGGCTTAGAGAAAAAGCCAATATTGAAGTGGAACTGTCCGATTTGTACAACATTTTATGTATCGTGACTCCTGGTGATCGAGAGGAAGATATCGACGAGCTCATAACAGCTCTAGAAAACCTTTCTAACGAGCACTCGGACAAAGAGGAAACAGAAAACATCCAGGTGAAGGTCCCCGACATCCCTGTGCTCGCTCTTTCTCCAAGAGAAGCCTTCTACTCGTCTACAGAAACCATATTGCTAAAAGAAGCTGTTGGAAGGATCAGTGCGGAATTCGTAATGGTCTATCCTCCTGGCATTCCCATTTTCATTCCAGGTGAAATTATTACACGCGAAAACATTGACTACATTCATGATAATGTTGAAGCCGGCCTACCAGTACAAGGCCCTGAAGATGATACTCTTGAAACCATTCAAGTCATTCGTGAACAACGAGCATTCAAATAAAAGAAGCCCGATATGGGCTTCTTTTTTTGTGCTTCCTGCTCTTTGGCGCGATTCTCCTGCTCTTTGGCGCGAAGGGATTTCCTCTCATCGGAAATCCTTCGCGCACTAAAAAAAGAACCAGGCCGTAGACCTGATTCTTCCCTTTTATGCTTCCTTCACAGAAAGGATGCCCCCGTTTAATAGTACATACTTTTTATTTGTCTTCTGGTTTGTTGCAAGTTGGACAGGTGCTGTAAAGAGTAGAAACCTTCTCATTTTCGTAGTGCTCAATTACCTTCTGACAGTCTTGACATACGATTGTACCCATTCACATCCACTCCCCATATTTGTAATCGTTTTCAACGTAATTTCATTCTAATATGGCACAATCGAAAAATCAAGCCCAAAAGTATAACTTTTTTAAAAATATGTCATACTAATAATTTCCTACCTACTAGTATATGAGGAAGGTTCATTTTTAAGACTAAAAAAAGATCACTCCAATGAGTGATCTTTTTGATTAAGGCGTTTGTATAAGTGCTGGATCTAACAGCTCATAGCCTTTCTCACGCAGACCATCCGCAATAGAACCCAACGCTTTGTTTGTCCAATCCCTGTCGTGCATCAGCAAGTTCGCACCGTTGTTCAAAAGTGGGGTGTTGACCATAATGTCAGCAAGAGCTTGATCATCCTGATAGTCACTTTCCCAATCGTACCCATAAGTCCAGTTCATGACGAGCATTCCTTCATCTTCCGCCAACTGCTTAGAAAAATCGGTATTCTGACCAAAAGGTGCACGGAAAAAGACGGGACGTTCACCGATGATTTCTTCAATCTTATCATTCAATCCAACAATTTCCTCTCGTTGTTCTTCTTCACTAAGGTCAGGCAAGCTCGCATGTGAAGCCGTATGATTCCCGATTGCAAAGCCCATCTCATGAATCTGTTTTAATTTTTCTTTTTCTTCTGGTGTATCAATAAAGTGTCCGTTTACGAAAAAGATCGCAGGTGCATCTTTTTCTTTCAACGTTTCAGCCATTTCCACTGCGTGGGTATCTGGTGCATCATCAATCGTAAGAAGAGCGACTTTTGGATTCGCGTCTCCGATCGGTTTGAACGACCAGTTACCTGTCAATTCATATTGTGGTTCTGCATTCTTCATTACTTCCTCATCTTCTTCTGCTGTTTCTTTCGTTTCTATTTCTTCATTTGTTTCTTCTGCTGTTTCTTCATCCGCCTTTTCATCCTCTACTACTTCTTCTTTCGGCTCTTTCTCTACAGCTTCTTCTTCTTGTTTCTTAGCTTCCTCACCATTTGCTCCAGAGCAGGCAGAAAGCAGAAAAATTAGTACGATCCACAGACTTGTCCATTTTTTCATAGGTGTTCCCTCCACTGTTATGTATTTCCACTTCCTTCATTATAAAAGAAAATTCAACAATATATCTATCGTTTTCGGGTAAAATATTATATAATGTTTTATCGTGGTCTCATGACTTCTTACATATGGGTGATTAAAATGCTACATTCATTGAAAAAATTCAAATTTTTAGGAAGCCGAACGTTAAAAACGGGGATTTCTGTCTTTTTGACTGCATTGATTTGCGGTTTTTTTAATTTACCCATTATATTTGCTGTCATCACAGCTATCGTCACGATTGAACACACAGCTGCAGATTCGATAAAAAAAGCCGCGGTACGATTTCCTGCGTCGGCCATTGGCGCATTGCTTGCTACCACGTTCTACGGACTGTTGGGAAAAGGTGCGTTGACATTCGCTCTTGTAGCTATGGTGACGATCGCCGTCTGTCACAAATTGAAACTGGATGATGGAATCCTGGTCGCTACCATCACAGCGACAGCGATGATTCCTGACTTCCAAGATCAATATGTGGTTTCATTTTTTACGAGATTGGGTACAACCTCCATTGGAATCATCATCTCGACTTTTGTGAATTTTTTCCTTTTACCACCGAATTATTCGCCTATGATTTACAAAAACATCAACGGTTTGTATAATCATGCTGGTCTGCTTTTGAAGCGAATAATTTCCGAGGTAACGGCAGAATCTAAAGAGAAAACTCGTGCGATCCAGAGGTCCTACCGGCAATTGACGGCCCACCTGGAAAAGACAAATCAGCTTTCTCAATATCAAAGAGAAGAGTGGAAATACCATCGTCACTCAGAAGAAGCGATGGTCGCTTTTCAACTCTCGCAACGAAAACTGGCGGCTTTCCAACAAATTGCTTATCATCTTGGAAACTTGCAGTATGTACAAACAAAAGCCTCTGATTTCACTAACGAAGAAAAAGAACTTTTGCTTGCACTTACGGAGGAATTCACGCATGTACTTAGTGACCCGACCCACTCGATTAACGAAAGACAGTTCGAGATGGTCCATAAGCTGGATGATGCATTCTGGAAATGGAAAGAAGACCATGTGGTAAAGCAGACGGGTTACCGGCATCACTTACCACCACAGACGATCTTAATTTACGAATTGCTTTGTTTTCATGACGTATTGGAAGAATTGCAAAATTTGTCGCAAAAACAAGATCAGCTCGTGAGGAAATGTTATCTGCCAGATCAGTCATAATGTGGTGAAGAAATTTTAAAATTAGGAGGGAAGTCAGTAATGAATCAAGTAACTAAAGTATTTTACATTTCAGTAGTTGTCGCATTCTTATTCATCGGCTGGGGAGTTATCCCTGAAAGTGTTCTACCGACTTGGAACTTACAAAACGTAACATCTAACATTCAAGGTTTCCTGACAGAAAAATTTGGATGGTTCTATTTATTATCAGCTACAGGCTTCTTAATTTTTGTTATCTTCTTGGTATTCTCGAAATATGGAAATTTAAAATTAGGAAAACCGGATGACGAACCGGAATATCCATACATTACATGGTTCGCCATGCTCTTTAGTGCGGGTATGGGAATTGGACTAGTTTTCTGGGGCTCTGCAGAACCCCTTTCTCACTTCCATACACCACCAATTCCGGGACAAGAGCCTATGAGTGAAGAAGCAGCTCAGTCCGCTATGAAGTACACCTTCTTCCACTGGGGACTTCATCCATGGGCCTTTTATTCTGTATTGGCTCTCGCTCTTGCTTACTTTAAATTCCGAAAAGATGCTCCTGGTGTAATTAGTGCCGCTCTCACACCTGTACTGGGTGAAAAGAGAGTGAAAGGTCCAATTGGTACACTAATAGACTTTATCGCTGTTTTTGCAACGATCTTTGGTGTAGCGACCTCTCTAGGTCTGGGTGCATTACAAATATCAAGTGGTCTGGCCTTTACCATTGACGGTTTAGAAGATACGTTCACATTGCAGCTTACCATTATTGCTATCGTAACTGTCCTTTTCATGGTTTCTGCTATGACTGGTTTGAACAAAGGGATTAAATACCTTAGTAACACAAACGTTGTGCTCGCCATCGGTTTGATGGTATTCATGCTATTTGCAGGACCAACAAACTTTATCATGGATTACTTCACGACATCATTCGGGTCTTATATCCGCGACCTGCCTTATATGAGCTTTCGGATGACACCTTTTGCTGAAGATAGTTCATGGGTCCAAAACTGGACCATTTTCTACTGGGCTTGGTGGATTTCCTGGGCTCCATTCGTAGGAACATTCATCGCCCGTGTATCCCGCGGACGTACGGTTCGTGAGTTCATTCTAGGTGTTCTATTAGTACCTACAATCTTTGGAGCTCTATGGTTCTCAGTGTTCGGTGGAACAGCAATTTCACTTGAATTCTTCAATGATGTAGATATCTATTCTGATGTTAGTGAACTCGGTTCAGAAGTCGCTCTCTTCTCTATGATGGAAAATGTACCATTAGGCTCAATCATGTCTTTCGTAGGGCTATTACTTATTAGTACATTCTTCGTTACATCTGCCGATTCCGCAACGTTTGTCCTGGGGATGCAAACAACGAACGGTAGCTTGAATCCTAAAAATCAGGTGAAATTCACTTGGGGAATTATCCAAGCAGGAGCAGCAGCCGTACTGCTTTGGCAAGGTGGATTAGGTGCTCTCCAAACAGCAGCGATCATCGCCGCCTTCCCGTTCACCTTTATTATGATACTCATCTGCTTCTCCTTGTTTAAGACCTTCCAGGAGGAAGGGAAAGTAGTTGATCTTAAGAAGAAAAAGAAATAATCAAACCTTCAGGAACCCAGAATATAATTTCTGGGTTCCTTTTTTATTCTACATGCTCCCATTCCTTACTAGATGCACGTCTAGCATACATTTCCTCTCCGAGCACCCTTTCCCCTCTTTCTGTTTTTCACATCCTTACACAAGCTGTTGCACGATTCTATATAGGCGTCTACAAGGTCACTCGGGTAATAAACGGTTTTACAGCAGATGTCACAATACAACATAAGACTATCAATTCCATGACAAAACGATAACATCAAAAAAATCTCTCTCATTCCTTGTTACACTGAGAATGGATTAAAGACAAGGGAGTGGGTCGGACCATGATGAATCGTATATTCCTATCTTTCTTAGCTATATTCTTACTCGCGGGATGTCTACAGAAAGGCGAAACCATTCAAGTACTTAAGGCTACACCTGAGAATTACGAATTATACTTATACACCGAAGCGGACCAACAGGAATCCGCACAAGATTACTTAAGCGCCCTCCTTGATTGGAAATTGAAACAGGATGACGGTGCTGAATTGCAATTCGAACAAACCGAAAAGGATCTAAATGACCTGAACATCCCAACAGATGATTTACCCGTACTCGTAGTTAAAGAAGAAGGAAAAACGGTCACCACGATATCTGGAAACAACCCACGTGAAAAGATTTTAATGACACTGGAAAATCATATAGCCATGGTTAGATAAAATCGAGCCTTCCCTATCCTCAGGGAAGGCTTCTTTATATAAAAACAGTTTACAGAGATCTGTTAAACCTGCGCTTAAAAGTCGTGAAACCTTCTTTCCTATAAAAAAAGCCCGCCAGACTCCCGAGAGTCTGGCGGGCTTTCTAAATAGTATTATTTAACGATGTGGATCGGTTGATCGATCGCAACTTCAGCTGCTTCCATCGTGATCTCCCCTAGTGTCGGGTGAGCGTGGATGGTAAGTGCTAAGTCTTCAGCTGTCATGCCGGATTCGATAGCTAAGCCAAGCTCAGCAATCATGTCACTAGCATTCGCACCAGCGATTTGAGCACCGATGACAAGACCGTCTTCTTTACGTGTCACGAGCTTCAGGAAGCCGTCACTTTCGTTAAGAGACAGCGCACGTCCGTTTGCTGCAAATGGGAATTTGGATGCTTTGACCTCATAGCCAGCATCTTTTGCTTCCTGCTCTGTGTAACCGACAGAAGCTAGTTCTGGATCAGAGAATACAACGGCTGGAATGCCAAGGTAGTCGATCTCAGACTTCTCACCAGAGATCGCTTCTGCAGCGATTTTACCTTCATAAGAAGCTTTGTGAGCAAGTGGAGGTCCTTCAACGATATCTCCGATAGCATAGATGTTATCAATGCTCGTACGGCACTGTTTATCGATTTCGATGATTCCTTTATCGGACATCTTGATTCCAAGATCCTCAAGACCGATTTCGTCTGTGTTCGGACGACGGCCAACAGTTACAAGTACGTAATCAGCATCAATGGATTTTTCTTCACCTTTAGCTTCATACTTCACGGTAACTCCGTTTTCCGTCTCTTCTACACCTTGAGCCATGGCTTCAGTCACCACGTCTACGCCTTTTTTCTTCAGACGCTTCTTAACGATGGAAGACATTTGCTTCTCGAAGCCACCAAGGATGTCTTTAGTACCTTCAAGGATCGTTACTTTTGTACCGAAGTTTGCATACGCTGTACCAAGTTCAGTACCGATGTAACCTCCGCCGATAACGACCATTTTCTCTGGGATTTCATCCAGATTCAAAGCACCTGTAGAATCTAGAACACGATCAGAGAATTTGAAAGAAGGAATCTCGATCGGACGGGAACCAGTTGCAATGATGCAATTATTGAACGTGTATGTTTGAGAGTTCTTTTCATCCATAACACGAACCGTGTTTTTATCTACGAAGTATACTTCGCCTTTAACGATGTCTACTTTGTTTCCTTTAAGAAGACCTTCAACACCGCCAGTCAGTTTGTTGACAACGCCGCTTTTCCACTCTTGTACTTTAGAGAAGTCGACGGTTGTGTTTTCTGACTTGATTCCCATGTCTTCAGCACCTTGAGCGTGTTCATAACGGTGACCTGCTTGGATCAACGCTTTGGAAGGAACACAACCGACGTTCAAACAAACGCCACCCAGGTTACCTTTATCGACAATGGTTACATTTTGACCGGATTGTGCAGCACGGATAGCGGCAACATAACCGCCAGGACCCGCACCGACAACTAACGTATCTAGTTCAATTGGGAAATCTCCTACTACCATACTTTACGCCTCCATCATGATTAGTTGTGGATCGTTCAGTAAACGCTTGATGTTGTTCATTGCGTGCTGAGCTGTCGCACCATCGATGATACGGTGGTCGAAGCTTAGGGAAATCGCAAGAACGGGAGCTACTACAACTTCACCATCGCGTACGATTGGCTTGTCTGCAATACGTCCGATACCTAGGATCGCTACTTCTGGGTGGTTGATGACTGGTGTAAACCACTGGCCACCGGCAGATCCGATATTCGTAATTGTAGTGGAAGCACCTTTCATTTCTTCAGATGATAGTTTACCGTCACGAGCTTTCACAGCTAGTTCGTTGATTTCGCTTGAGATTGAGAAGACGGACTTGCGGTCTGCATCTTTTACGACTGGAACCATTAGGCCTTTCTCTGTATCAGCAGCGATACCAATATTATAATAGTGTTTCTGAATAATTTCATCCGTATTGTCGTCAATTGACGTATTAAGGACAGGATATTTCTTCAGAGTAGATACAAGAGACTTCACAACATATGGAAGGTAAGTCAACTTGATGTCCTGCTCAGCTGCAACTGCTTTGAACTTCTTACGGTGGGCAACTAGTTCAGATACATCCACTTCGTCCATCAACGTTACGTGAGGAGCTGTATGCTTGGAGTTCACCATAGCTTTGGAGATCGCTTTACGGATTCCGCTCATCTTCTCACGAGTTTCTGGGTAAGCTTCGCCTGCAGCTGGAGCTGCCTGTTGTGTAGAAGCTGCTTCTTCCTGCTTCTCTTCTGCTGGAGCTTCAGATGCTGCTTCCGCTTGTCCGCCGTTCATGAAGCTTTCAACGTCTTCTTTTAGAACGCGGCCGTTTTTGCCGGATCCTTGAACTTTACGGATGTCGACATCATTATCACGAGCAAATTTACGCACAGAAGGCATCGCTACAACGCGACGGTCTTCATCAACGTCACCTTCGTCTGCAGATGCAGCTGGTTGTTCAGCTTTTTCTTCTTTGCTTTCTTCTTTAGATGCTTCTTCTTTTTCTTCCTTCGGCTCTTCTTTAGGCTCTTCAGAAGCAGGAGCATCTTCAGATCCATCATCGATTGTGATGATGACTGTTCCGACTGTAGTCGTTTCACCTTCATCCACATGGATGTCTTTGACCGTTCCATCTACTTGGGAAGGGATTTCTACAACAGCTTTATCGTTTTGTACTTCACAAAGTACATCGTCTTCTTTTACTTCGTCGCCAGGCTTGACGAACCACTTCGCAATTTCACCTTCGTGGATACCTTCACCGATATCAGGCAGTTTAAATTCGAATGCCACGGTTATTACCTCCTAGTATTAGAGATGATTAAAAGTTCATAACGTCGTTGACTTTTTCAACGATCGTGTTGTGATTTGGCAACCATACTTCTTCTGCTTGTGTGAATGCATAGACAGTGTCTGGTGCAGCTACACGCAATACAGGCGCTTCAAGGTGAAGGATGGCTTTTTCTTGAATTTCAGAAACAACGTTCGCTGCGATACCCGCTTGCTTTTGAGCTTCCTGGACAACAACAGCACGGTTTGTCTTCTTAACAGACTCAAGAATTGTTTCGTAATCGACTGGAGATACAGTACGAAGGTCAATGACTTCTGCACTAATTCCGTCTTTCTCAAGCTCTTCCGCAGCTTTAAGAGAAGAGTGAACCATTGCACCGTAAGCAACAAGGGTAACGTCTGTACCTTCACGCTTAACAGCGGCTTTATCAAGATCTACTGTATATTCTTCTTCCGGCACTTCTTCACGGAAAGAGCGGTAAAGCTTCATGTGCTCAAGGAAGATGACAGGATCGTTATTACGGATGGAAGAGATCAAAAGACCTTTCGCATCGTATGGATTAGAAGGGATAACCACACGAAGACCAGGCTGCTGAGCCATTAGACCTTCAAGGCTGTCTGCGTGAAGTTCTGGTGTGTGTACGCCACCGCCGAATGGAGAGCGAACAGTAATCGGCATTGGACGAGTACCACCAGAGCGGTAACGATAGCGAGCCATTTGACCGCTGATTGCGTCCATGACTTCGTATACGAAACCGAAGAATTGAATTTCAGGAACCGGACGGAAGCCTGTAAGAGCAAGCCCGATGGACATACCGCCGATTCCGGATTCAGCTAGTGGTGTATCAAATACACGATCTTCGCCGAATTCTTTTTGAAGACCTTCAGTCGCACGGAATACTCCGCCGTTTTGACCAACGTCTTCACCGAAAACAAGCACGTTTTCATCATTTTTAAGTTCTGTGCGCATCGCGTCTGTGATGGCTTGGATCATTGTCATTTGTGCCATGATTTACTTCGACTCCTTTTCCTTGTATTCTTCCATCTGCTCTTTCAAGTTAGAAGGAAGTTCCTCATGCATGATACCGATTAAGTCGGTAACCGTTTGTTTTGGAGTATTGTCAGCTTCTTTTACTGCTGCTTTAATTTCTTCTTTTGTCTTTTCGATCAATTCGTTTTCTTCCTCTTCAGACCATAGGCCTTTCGCTTCAAGGAACTTACGGAAACGAACGATTGGATCTTTCTTCTCCCACTCGTTGTCTTCATCTTCCGTACGGTAACGAGTTGGATCGTCTCCGGCCATTGTGTGTGGGCCGTAACGATAAGTAAGTGTCTCGATCAATGTCGGACCTTCACCGTTTACAGCACGCTCACGAGCATCTTTCGTTGCCGCATAAACAGCAAGTACGTCCATACCGTCTACTTGAATGCCTTCGATTCCGGCAGCCACTGCTTTTTGAGCAATTGTTTGCGCTGCAGACTGCTTTTCAACAGGTACAGAAATCGCGAAACGGTTGTTTTGAACAACGAAAATCGCTTGGGCACCGAATGCACCAGCAAAGTTGATACCTTCATAGAAGTCACCCTGGGATGCACCGCCATCACCTGTATATGTGATTGCTACAGCATTTTCACCACGTTTTTTATAACCAAGACCAACACCGGCTGTCTGCGTGATTTGTGCACCGATGATGATTTGCGGGCTCACTGCGTTCACACCTTCAGGCATTTGGTTTCCTTTATGGTGTCCGCGGGAGAATAGGAATGCCTGGTAAAGCGGCAGACCGTGCCAGATCAACTGTGGTACATCACGGTATCCTGGAAGAATAAAGTCTTCCTTCTCCAATGCAAATTGGCTTCCAAGCTGAGATGCTTCCTGTCCAGCAGTTGGAGCGTAGAAACCAAGACGTCCCTGGCGGTTAAGCGCGATAGAACGCTGGTCAAGGATACGCGTATAAACCATACGGCGCATAATTTCTTTCAGATCTTCATCAGATAGGTCAGGCATAAAATCTTCGTTTACGATTTCGCCTTCTTCGTTAAGGATTTGAAACGTTTCGAACTGATTTTCAATGTTCTCAAGAGTTCGTTTCAAAGTCATTCACCCTTTCCTTTCGTATTTTAAAATGGATGCTGTGAGTAGCTTTCCCAATTATGAAAAAAAACTGTACCGATTTGCTCTTTACGTTTTACCCTGAACACTTCTTTATTAATCATGCAGGGACGTTTATAGAAACTGTTACATTCTTCAAGTAAGATTCAATGGTACAATGTCAATCCATTATGTAGTTTAGCTCAAATCGTCATCATTCGTCAATCACTTCGCTACATAATATCTATACATAGTCTTAGAGGCTTCTGACAGCAGTCGGAAAATGACTTATTTTGTTATTTCATAACACAATACTGTATCACCACAAAATTAAGCCTGTATTAATCTTACGTTTTTTCTTCCATACAATCAACTGAATTGTTTGACCCAAGGGACTTCATGTGTCTCTTTCCTGCGTTTCCTTCATTAATAAAAGAAAGGGTGGAAAGTGAGTAAATGATTGACCACCTTCCTGGTTAACGGAGGTAAGTGATTGAGCCTGTCCAATGTTTGATGAGCATCGCTTCATATAAAAAGCCGCTGACGAATAGTCGTCAACGGCTTACCCTCTACTCTTCTGAAGTTGAGGATTCTTCTTGCTGTTCATAAGTAACATCAAGTTCCATGGCTTCATAAAGTTCTTTTTTCAATGCATTATACTCTTCTGTATGTTTATTGAACGTCTCATTCTGTTCAATCACTTCATTATACTTTTGATTAATTTTATCGATTTGCTCCTGAAGCTTTTCTTCTTTCAAATCCTCGTTCTGCATCATCTCATACAGTTTGGCATCCAAAGTCAATGCTTCGTCATAAGCTGAATATAAATCCTGGTAAGAATCGTACCGGGCATTCATCGTTTCGACTAATTGCTCCGCTTTTTCTTTGGCCTCTGCGTTCTCTTCATCAAGATCCTCAATTAAAGGTTCAATTTCATCAAATTCCTCTTTTGCGGAATCGATGCTCTCTTTTTCAAGTTCAAGCTTTTCTCTTCGCTTTTCAACAATGGAAGCCGCCTGCTTGGACTTCTCCTCGATTTCATCAAATTGATCCATGTTCAAATTGATGATTTCCTCATATAATTGTTGTTCTTCTGTCTCAAGATCAACCATCGGCTGCTGCTGTTCGCGGAAAGCATCTTCTAACGTTACCGCTTTTTCAAGATGTTCATAAATCTGTTCTTCTGCTGACTGACCTGTACAGGCAGGCAAGAAAGCTGCTACTGCCAGGAGCATCACTAGCTTATGTAATCGCACACCTTTTCCCCCTCGAATTCCGTGAAACATTATTGTAATCTAAACGTATCTACAATAGTATAATAAATGATATCAAATTGAAAGGACCATTTTCACATATGTTACCATTGACATAGAGATGAAAAAGGTCTATTTGAGAGAGCTCATTATTCCATTCATTATAAATACTGAAATCAATGAGGTAGAGCTTTTTTTGAAAAATGTTTAGTCTGAAAGGATGTTGCTTAATGATCACAATGGACGATATTGTTCGTGAAGGTCACCCGGCTTTGCGTCATGTGACAGAGGAAGTGCCCCTCCCCCCTTCTGAGGAGGATAAAGAAACGTTAGAAGAAATGATTCAATACTTGAAAAATAGTCAGGATGAGCAAGTTTGTAACCGTTACGGACTACGTCCAGGTGTCGGCTTAGCTGCACCGCAAATCAATGTAAATAAGCGGATGCTTGCGGTCCATTTCACGGATTTGAAAGATAAGTTGTACAGCTACGGTTTATTCAATCCTCGCATTGTCAGTCATTCAGTGGAAAAAACGTATCTTTCTACAGGTGAAGGATGTCTGTCGGTCGATCGCGAAGTGCCTGGATATGTTCCACGCTATCGTCGTATTACTGTAAAAGCTACAGATCTTGAAGGTAACAATGTGAAGCTTCGCTTGAGAGATTATGCTGCTATCGTATTTCAGCATGAAATCGATCATCTTCATGGAATCATGTTTTATGATCACATTGATCAGGAGAATCCTTTTAAAGAGCCTGATAACGCCACACCTGCCGATCGATAAAACTAAAAGCTCCACCGTCAACGACGGTGGAGCTTTTTTTATACTCTCAACTTCTCCCTTATAAGCTCTATGTTCTTCAAGACTGAGGAACGAGATATCTCTAGGTTCGTTGCCAAGATTGAGCGTCAGGGGTGATTGGGAAGTTACTCGCTTTCCTGCGAGGATGACGGAGAGCCTCCTCGAGCTAAAGCTCTGCAGGGTCTCTCCAGCCAATCCATTCCCGCGGAAAGCGAGCTATTCCCCGTAGCCCCCATCCACTTAAGAAACACGCGAAACTGTCCCTTCAAGAATCCTGCCAGTTAGTAGAAAAAGGTTACTTCAACAATCCTAGTTCATAAATGGCATGGGAGAGACCGTCTTCCCCTACATCTTTAGTCACGAAATCGCTGACGGCTTTCGTTTCAGGAACGGCATTTCCCATCGCGACTCCAGTTCCAACTTCACGAATCATTTCGATATCGTTCAAGCCGTCGCCAAAGGCGTAGGTGTCCTCCATATGAAGACCTGCTGCTTCAATCATCTTTTTAATTCCTTCTGCTTTTGAACCACCTTTAGGAAGGACATCGCAGGAAACGGGATGCCAACGGATGTAATCGAAGGAATCATAAGCTTCTCTGTATTCTTCGATTTCATCACCTTCACAGAATAAAAGGGACTGATAAATATTTCTCCCTTTAAAAAAAGAGGCATCAGCACTAGGGTGCTCGATATATAGCGTACCCAGGCTCTCTTCAATATGATCGTGATCGGGAACGGAAGCTTTCATTTCTTCATGGTTCATGAAGACCATCGGATGGTTGTTGTGCTCTGCATGCTTATGAAGGCGCTCCAGTTCTGGTTCAGACAAAGGATTGGTGTAGATTTCTTTTCCTTCGAAAACGACATACTGCCCATTGAAACTTACGAAGGAATCGATTCCAAGTTCTTCTCTCAGCTTCTTATACATAAAAGGAGCCCGTCCGGTTGCAATGGCGCAGTAAACCCCTTCATCTTTGAGTGCCTGGATCGCTGCCTTTGTTTTCTCAGGAAGTTTTTTATCGTGATCCAGTAGTGTTCCATCAATATCAAAAAAAGCAATTTTTTTCGTCATTTCTTTGTTCCTCCTCGTCGGCCTGCGTACAATTTCTCTTATGTATCATAGCATACCCCACTCTTTGGCTATACTGTAGCATGAGTGGATAGGTTTGAGAAGAAAAACACACGATATATACAAAATCTAATATGTAAATGTTTCATTCTTCCACAAACCGTATTATACTAGAGATAACAGGGATTGGGCGGTTTAACGTTTTTTTGTTTTCTTCTTTAAGTATGAAAGGGGATAGATGCAGATGATGAAGCGTCTACGAAGGAAGCTTAGAAAACGTTGGAAAGATTTCATGAAACGAAAAACATACGCGTAAACCATTGTTTTTGGGTGTACCGAGCACCCGCACATACCATTATCATTCCCATATAGGAAACAATCGTGCTATGATGATGACAGGACAAGAATGTGGAAATTATATCTAGTTAGGAGCGATAGAGTAATGATATTTAAAGTACTTTATCAGGAACTGGCGAGCGAAGTTCCTGTCCGTGAACGTACAGACAGCATGTACGTGGAAGCGGAAACAGAAAGACAAGTTCGTGAAAAGTTAAAAAATGAAGGATTCAATATCGAATATATTCAGGTGCTTGATGAGGATCATCTTGAATATGAAAAGCAATCCGAAGATTTCAAAGTGGAGAATTTTTAACTTATGAAATTCGTAAAAAATGACCAGACAGCCGTATTCGCCCTTGGCGGACTCGGTGAAATTGGTAAAAACACGTACGGAGTACAATTCCAAGACGAAATCATCCTCATTGACGCTGGTATTAAATTCCCGGAAGACGAGCTGCTCGGTATCGACTATGTTATTCCGGATTATACGTACCTCGTCCAAAATCAAGACAAGATCAAAGGGCTGTTCATTACGCACGGTCACGAAGACCACATTGGTGGAATTCCTTACTTGCTTCGTGAAATCAATATCCCAATTTATGCGGGCAAACTGGCGCTCGGCCTGATCCGCAATAAGTTGGATGAACACGGTCTCTTGCGGAATGCGAAACTGAATCCTATTCAGGAAGACGATGTCATCAAATTCCGTAAAACATCCGTATCGTTCTTCCGTACAACGCACAGTATCCCTGATTCCTACGGTGTGGTAGTTAAAACTCCACCAGGAAACGTCGTACACACAGGGGACTTCAAATTCGACTTCACCCCTGTAGGAGAACCAGCCGATCTTGCTAAGATGGCTGAAATCGGTAAAGAAGGCGTGCTTGCCCTATTATCCGATAGTACCAATGCAGAAGTTCCTGGTTTCACTAAGTCCGAACGAATCGTAGGACAGAGTATCGATGACATCTTTTCGCGTATGGATGATGGTCGATTAATCTTTGCAACCTTTGCATCAAACATCCACCGTCTTCAACAAGTGGTGGAATCTGCCGTTAAGAAAGGCCGTAAAGTGGCTGTTTTCGGACGAAGTATGGAATCTTCCATCCGAATCGGTCAGGAACTTGGATATATCCGTGCCCCTAAGGATACATTCATTGATGCCCAGCAGATCAACCGACTTCCAGCAAATGAAGTCGTGATCCTTTGTACAGGCTCACAAGGTGAACCAATGGCTGCCCTGTCACGTATCGCCAACGGTACTCACCGTCAAATTCAAATTCAACCAGGCGACACCGTCGTGTTCTCTTCTTCCCCAATCCCTGGAAACACGATCAGTGTCAGCCGTACGATTAATAAACTCTACCGCGCCGGTGCTGATGTCATCCACGGCCCATTGAATGACATCCACACATCCGGTCACGGTAGCCAGGAAGAAATGAAGCTGATGCTTCGTTTGATCCAACCGAAATTCTTTATGCCGATTCACGGGGAATACCGTATGCTGAAGGAGCACACGAAGCTCAGTCACGATTGTGGCGTCGAGCCTGAGAACTGCTTCGTCATGGATAATGGTGACGTCCTTGCTCTTGGTAAAGAAGAAGCAAGTGTCGCAGGTAAAATCCCGTCCGGGTCTGTCTATGTCGACGGAAGCGGAATTGGTGACATCGGTAACATCGTCCTTCGTGATCGTAGAATTCTTTCTGAAGAAGGTCTTGTCATCGTAGTCGTCAGTATCAATATGAAAGAATTCAAGATCGCATCAGGTCCTGATATCATCTCCCGTGGATTCGTCTACATGAGAGAATCAGAAGACTTGATCAAAGAAGCACAGAATCTCGTCAGCTCCCATGTTGAAAAAGTGATGGAGCGTCGTACGACTCAATGGTCTGAGATCAAAAACGAAATCACAGATACCATTGCTCCGTTCTTGTTTGAAAAGACGAAGCGTCGTCCGATGATCCTTCCAATCATTATGGAAGTGTGATCGTAAAAAATCCCCGCTGGATTTCCAGCGGGGATTTCTTTTTATGTCAGTCGTTTCAATGCTTTTTTCATGTCCGGTAAGTCGAGGTTTCCGGATTCAAAAAATTCTTTGACGATATACTTGGAAAAGTTAACGGCTGACTGATAATCAATCTTCCCAGGGAGTGGCGCCTGGTCTTCAATGACGACATCAATCAGTACAGGTTTTTCGGAAACGAAGGCCTGCTTCATTTTTGTAGAGAGCTCTTCATAGGACTCCACTCGATAGCCTTCTCCCCCACAAGCTTCCGCAAACTTAGCGAAGTCCACTTCTCCCAGGTTTGTCGCATAATTCAAATGCCCCATCTGTTCTTGTTCGTACTTAATCATCCCGATTTTACTATTGTTCAGCACGATCATCTTGATCGGCAGCTCATATTTAACGGCCGTCACAAAATCATGCATCACCATGGAGAATCCACCATCACCCGAAACTCCGATTACCTGCTTGTCCGGATACGCTTTTTTCGCTGCAATCGCTCCAGGAAGTCCACTTCCCATCGTTGCCAACCAGCCAGACAAAACGAACTTTTGGTTCACAAGATGCAGGAAGCGGGAAAGCCATACGGTCACGTTGCCTACGTCGCCAGAGATAATAGCCCCCGGTTCCATATGTTTTTCAAGTTCGTACATCACCTGAGGCGCATGTAATGGGTTCTCTGTGGATCTTTTCTCCTCTTGAAGAGCGATTCTCCAGTCATTCATTTTTTCCTGGTAATACTCGAGGTACTCTCTCTTCTCGACAGGAGCCGTAAGCTTGGCAAGAGCGGCCATTGTTTCTTTACTGTCCCCAGCAAGCCCGACTTCAATGGGATAATACTTCCCAAGGTTTTCAGGCTTATTGTCGATTTGAATGGCTGCGACATCATCAGGTAGGAAATCACGGTATGGAAACTGTGTGCCTACGAGAATCAGCAGGTCCGTTTCCTTCATGGCATGGTAAGCCGGCTTTGTACCGATTTGACCATGCTGTCCGAGGCAGTAGGGATGATTATCAGGAATCACTCCTTTTGCAAGCAGACTTAAAATAATGGGAGCTTTAATCGACTCGGCAAAATCGATCAGTTCATTCGGGGCATTTCTCGTTCCCTGCCCTGCCAAAATGATCGGTTTTTCTGCTTTTTCAATAAGTTGCCTTGCTTCGTTTAATTGTTTTTGTGAAGGGAAAATTTCTGGTCTATAATAATCTCCGGAAGTGAGGCGGACCTCATCTGTCTGCTTGGCCGCGAATAAATCATCAGGGACAATCAGGACAGATACCCCTTTATGTGCGTAGGCTTCTTTAATAGCCTGGTCAAGCAGGTCTGGGAGCTGTGCTTCCGTCTCTGCCCGGCGGTTGAATACCGCGACATCATCGAACATTCTCTCCAGGTTGATTTCCTGGAATGCCCCTGTCCCTACTTCTTCACTATGCACTTGTCCAACAATCGCAAGCACAGGCGCGCTGTCCGCTTTGGCATCATAAAGGCCGTTAAGTAAGTGAACCGCTCCAGGTCCAGCGATAGCGGCTGTAACTCCGATCTTCCCTGTCAATTTAGCATAAGCAGCTGCTGACAAGGCTCCGGTTTCCTCGTGGCGGACTTGGACGAATTCAATTTCATCCTGCCTTTTCCTTAAATCATCGATTAGCTCGTTGATGGAATCTCCCGGCATACCATATATATGATCGACACCCCAATTAATGAGTTGTTGTGTCATGACTTCACCTGTTCGTTTATTGAACATCCAAATCATCCTTTCAAGCTCCATATTATCTTCTATAACCTTTCTTATTTCCTTTTCCCGCTTTTCTTAAACAAAAAGATGGATGAGCAAACCTAATCATCCATGTGCTGCCTATCAGTCTTATCGTTTCTCATTTTCGATCTATTTACTGATGAAATAAAAAAAGCGCTGCGAATGATCATTCGCAGCGCTTTCTGAACTACTTTTTATTCTCCTTGTCTTCCAGTTCAAGTATTTCATTTCCCAGCTGATCAATTTTCTCCTCCAGAGACTTCATAAACAGAATTTTCGAATCCAGTTCTTCTTCGTATTCAAAAGTCTGACCAAGGATCTTTTTCATTTGCTCATCTAAAAAGGTTATCATATCTTCGGAAGCATCTCCTGTTTCATTTGAAAAAGCATGCAAGTATTTTTGATTGAGTTTCACCAGTTTTTCATTCTCAGCCTTCCATTGATGCAAAGACTGTTCTTTTTGCTCCAGTTCCGAGCGGGCGGCAGATAATTTCTTTTCTAACTGCCCTTTCGTCCGCTCCCATTCTTCCTCTTTCTTCTTCCATTGCTGACATTCCTTTTCGTAAACCTGATTGTTCGTCTCGAACTGCTCTTTTTCTTTTTTTAATTTTTGAAGCAATTGGTCATTTACTTTTTGCTGACCCATTAATTTGTCTTTTTCCTGCTTCAATTTTTGAAGCGAATCTTGTAAAGTCGGCAATTTCTGCTCAAACGCTTTACTCGTGGCACTTCGTTTTTCAAGCTCATTTTTTAAATGTCGAATCGTGGCCTGCTGTTCGGACTTTTCTTCTAAAGAATTCTTTAACCTGCTTGCCTGCGATTCATTTTTAGCCAGGAGTTTATTGATTTTTCTATCCTTATCTTCATAGGCAGCTTTCAGTTTTGTATACTCTTCTTTCTCTTTCTCCTGTTTATTCATCAATTCAGCATAGGTTTCTTCTGCCTGATGTAAGGATTTTTTGTACGTATCCATTTGTTTGTCTCTTTCCACTTGTTGAGACTCTAACCCCTGGACCTTTCCATTTAATTCTTCTTTTTCTTGAAGGATCATTTCCATGCTTTCTTTCAACGATTGGTTTTCTCCGGATAGATCAGCCAAGCGTGCCGCATGTGCAGATGCTTTTTCTTCATACTCCTGGATGGATTTTTTCCACTCTATTTTTATCTCATCCAGTTCTTTTTCTTTCTTATGGAGCCGATACTCGACTTGAGTGATCTCTTTTTTAGCTGAGGAAAGGTGTTGGGAAATCTCCGAGAAATTTTTTTGATACCGTTCCGCTTTTTCCCTCCACACAGCCGCTTCCTCTTGTAACGCTTCTTGACGCTTCTGGCTATTGGACAATTGGGATTCTATTCCTTGAATCCTGCGATGAGCTTCCTCTGTGGCTACGCCTTTTTCTTTAATCAGTTCTTCATTCTCCTGCAAGAGTTCAGCATTTTCCTTTTTTAATTTACTTAAAAGAGCATAATGGTAGTTTTCCTGATAATCCTTGACTTTCTCTTTGTATTTGGCGAGTTCTGACTTAAAATGAATGATTTTCTGTTGAAGAACGATTGTGTCTTTTTCCATTTTCATTCCTCCCATCAACAAATCCACTTACTCCTCCAACAAATCAAGAATGTCCTTGAGCTTTTTTTCTTGTTCTTCCATAAGGGACTCCCATTTTTCATTATCTAGAGGAGCGGAAGCCACAGGTTTATTCCAGGAGTGTCCTTGATGGAACATCATCATTATAAATAGCATATGAATGGTCTCCCCATCCAAAAACATGAAACTCTTGCCTGTATCGCCTTCCTTTACTTCTCCCAATTTACGAACCATCCATTGTTTTAGATACTTTTTCATTAAAATTTGGAGTTCCAGGTCATCCACCTCAGCCTTCCCCCTCCCTCACATTCGTTCCACTAACATGAATTTGATTCAAAGAAGGGATGCCATTTTCAAATCCATCCCCATACGTAAAACCTTTCATGCTCTCTGTATAATTCTCTTGAGGTGACCATTTCATTTGGAAATTATTAAACGATAAGAGGTTGCCAGGTTCTATCTGATTCACCTCTATTGGCTTCAACCAAAACTCTTCTTTATCGGATTTTTCATTCATCCTTTCCCAGGCTCCCGGCATGCGCATTTTCATGGTTGAGTCCTTGTAAACATATTTTCCGGAAAAGCGAAGGATGGAAGCTTCTTTAAGCTTCAGGCAGATGTAGGGGTTACGGAAGGGTTCCATTTGATGATTATAGATATGAAAACTTCCAATAAGCATGCTTTCATGAGCTGGGTCGTGGGAAAAATGAATAGAATATGTAAAATAACAGTACGTGGATGGAGCCTGGTGTTTTTTTAGTGCTTGAATCTTCGCTTTAATGGATTGAAGATACTGGTCATTCTTCCTCTTCCATTGTGAGATGTTGTCCTCCACATTGACCACCTCCTCTAGTCTCCATGACTTCCTATTAATGGAGGACCCGCCGTTTGAGGGTTCACCATTTTTTGCAAAAATAAAAAGAGAGGATCAGATCCTCTCTTTTAATCTATGCTTAATACTTAAGCATCATCACCATTGTCGCCATCAACATTTGGGAACAATACAGGGCATTGTGGTGGAATTGTAGGAGTCGGGCAAGGCGGGATAGGAAGAATATCACGCGGTTGGCAGAACTCTGCTACGATTTCAAGTGTGACATCGTATGTGGACTGAATGCTTTGGCATAGACGTACAGTCACATCAACATCAAGCTCGTCGACTTCTGTTCCGTTTTCTACACAGGAAGCTGTGCAAACGAAGCAGCTCAAGTCCGTGTAATCCACATCAATGTCTGTTCCTTCTGGTGCACAAAGAAGGACCTGCTCACAGCGCGTGAATGTAGCGCTTCCAACCTCAACGGTTCCTCCACCTAATTCAGGTGTAAGTTCAACAGAAATGGTCACTTCAAAGTTTTTACGGATGTTGACAAGCTGCAAAGTCAGCAACGTACCATCGACAACAAGTTCCTGATCGACTCGGCCAAGAACCTCGACATCCACAGGCTCCACTTCACATGTTACTGAATCGATGACGATATCATCACATGTCAACTGACCCCCATCTGGACCGACTGGTAGTTCAAGTCCATCGACACTCAAATCGAAAGTCGCTTCATTGATAATCCAATCATAAACTTTTTCTGTGTTGATACATAGGAGCTCCTGGCCCCCAGTAAGATTTTTTGCTTGCATGGTATGCAAACACCTCCGAATAAGATTTTTCTTTCATTCGTAGCATATGAACGGATGTACCGATGGGTCTAGTGCAAATGCTGATATTTCGTACGTTTTAGCATTTTGTGCGAACACCTATAGTAGATTCATGGACATGGATGGCTGTGACTGTCCTTATAAGAAGAAAAATCTAAAATAATCCTTTTTTCAAGGCATACAATGATTAGTACACGAATACAATTGCGGAATTTACGAAATAACCGGCACATATGTCACGTATTGGAAACACAAAAATAGTATATTAATGTGCTTGAAAAGGGTGATGAGTGATGGATCAAAAACGTCCGAACAACTCAAAAGAACTAGAATCTAAACTGGCAAAATTGTCGCTTTATAAAGAGATGCTGCAATCACTACAGAAAACCAATGTCATCGATGACTACCTTCTTATCAAACAAGAATCTCATGATTCTAAGAATCAAACAGAAGGAGTTTTAAAGAAAATGGATGAATACCATTACAACGCCGAGCAGAGATCCCAACAACTCGCTGCTCAAATACAATCCGTGAAGGAAACGGTGAACGGATTGCAAAAAGACATCGACTTTATTAAAGAGAAAATGGACCGTCTTCAAGTTCATGATTTAATGGAGAAAATGAATCGTTTCATGGATAATCAAGGGTCTGCTAAAAAAGCAGAGGAAGTGAACGAAGTCACTCGTTTGACTCAGGAAATCCAGCAGTTGAAGCAGCAAATGCAAACCGTTGAGCATCAGAAAGAAATCCCTGTTGCTGAACACCCTGCGAAGCAAAAAGGAAAAGTTCAAACCTCCGATTTTCGGAAGCTTCAAAATATGCTTCAATCAAAGAGGATCTCACCACAACGAAATGATTACCATCAGCCAATGAGTCACCAACATCCCTATACGTCCTACCAGCAAAACTACTCTGCCAATACACAGGGCTTCCAAGGCCCCTCATCGTTTCCTAAACCGACGAGAGCCAAAGCTGGAAAATCAAAAACTTACGTCAACCCTCAGTTCGACTTCAACCAGCAGACAACGATAAAGGCAAACTCAAAAAAAAACGATAAAGAAACCGCCCACGTCGGAATAAACAAAGAGAAGACCACAAAGAAAACGAATATACAATTTCAATTGATGAAACCAGAATCTGCACAAATGGCCATTTACCATGCAGAAGCACAGAAACCACGTATAAAGAGAAATGAATCGAACAGTGAAAATAATCAAATAGAAACCAAGGATCATTCAAACCTTTCTTCCAGTAATGAATCCATGAAGAAAAAGGAACGATCCCTGCTTTCTATTTTCCAGCGGTGGAACAGCTGATATGAAAATCCTGAAGGACTTATATGATCAGATGATTCACCAAGGTTCTGAAGCTCTCCCGTATGAAACATGTGGTCTACTCAGTGGTGAAGGTCCCAGCGATATTCAAAAGTTATGGCCGTTAGAAAATGAATGGAAGTCGCCTCATCGCTTTTATGTGAGTAAGAAGGTCGTCGAAGAGACATTAGAGAGAATAACAGCAATCAATCAGACGGTGCTGGGCGTTTATCACTCTCACCCAACCACAGCACCGGTTCCTTCCTTTTATGATCTTAAGAATCATCCGGATGATGAGGTTAAAATGCTGATTATCTCTTATAAAACCAGCCCTCCAACGATAAAATGTTATTCCATTAAGAATTTTACTTATGACGAACACCCTTTTTCCATAGAATAAACATCTGCCCTTCCCATTCAACCTTTTTTGATTATAATAAACTATCAAGGTTAAGGAGAGGTAAACGTGAAAGCCAGAAATGTGAAAAGACAAGTTCAAAACAAGCCTTTTATGAGAGCTTCCAACCAACCCATCGTCATTAACACATCTTCCAATAAAACCGTTCGTCCACGTGGCGGATGCTGTGGTAAAAAGAGAACCTAATCCACTCGCCTCCGAATGAGAGGAATTGAGCGTTCTTATTTTATGTATCATAATCCAAAGAGACTCTTTCTCATCTCATGGGATTAAGACATCCCTGGGAATAAGAAGTCTATATGAATAATCCAAATGAATTCTCCATATAAGATGATAAAAAAAGGAAGAAGACGCCATCGGTACACTGCGTCCTCTTCCTTTTCTTTGTCTATTGATTTTGGCAGGAGCCACGGCTTAATCCTCTAATACCAGGTTCTTTTCAAAACGACTGATATCTTTATCCGCACCAATGACGATCAGCACATCACTTTCTCTAATTTCTTCCGTTGCCATTGGGGAGACAATCACATCCTTGTCCCGTTTAATCGCAACGACGTTACATCCATACTCTGCACGGATATCAAGATCCACCAGGGTTTGACCACCCATTTTGCTTCCAGCTTTCACCTCCACGACACTATGGTCATCAGAAAGCTCGATGTAGTCAAGAATGTTATTCGAGATGATGTTATGAGCGATTCGTTTCCCCATATCACGTTCCGGGTGAACGACTTGATCGGCTCCTATTTTATTGAGGATTTTTTCATGGTAATCATTTTGGGCCTTTACCGTAATCATTTTGATGCCCATTTCCTTTAGAATCAATGTCGTCAGCATGCTGGCCTGGATATTGTCCCCTATGGCTACAATGACATGATCGATGTTACGGAACCCAAGCTCCTTCAGTACATACTCATCGGTTGAATCAGCTATGACGGCATGTGAAGCAATATCCCGATATTCGTTTACTTTATCTTCATCAAGGTCAAGAGCAAGTACTTCCATGCCCTCACGGCTCAATTCACGGCAGATGCTGCCCCCGAACCGGCCGAGACCGATGACGGCGAATTCTTTTTTCATACGTCTACCCCCAACTGTCTCGCAAATTCTATGCTTTATTTTATCACATTCACGCTATCACAACATATGAAATCTCTATATTCTTATGAGATCACCCAAGGATGCCTCTATTCCTTAAAGATCGATCCCTGCCCTTTCTCATGAGGACCTGAAATCGATGGGGTCACCCGTTCATTTTTCTTTAGCAGAGCTTTTCATTTTTGCTCCTATTATAAAAGATGGGAGAGCATAAATGATGAAAAAGAAACCAAGAATGCCATAGGCTGCGCCTTCAAAGCCCCTTATGTTAACATAACCGTGATAAAAAAGTATGGCAGCAGCAATTGTTAACAAGCTTCCGGGTAACATCCTGCCCCATAGGGAAAAGCCCTTTTTACTGAACAACCACGAGAGTGTTAATCCTATGATTCCTGGTACTAAAGATACGAGGAAAGGTCCATAAAGCATCATAAGAGCATCTCCTTTTCATTAGGATTTGAGTTCTCTACTAAAACCGGTTATAGAAACCTTATACGATACGAAAGCGATTTTGTTTCAAAAGAACACTTTTTTAAAAACAAAAAGCATAGAGTCCGTAGACTCTACGCTTTTCATATCGTACGTTTATTTTTTCCCTTTTACATAGTCTGCATCGAAAAGGAAGAGTCTCATTAACAGGAAAAGTGATGGGATCAACAATAACAGTCCTGCAATAAAAACGATCACTAAAGCGATAGCCATAGAGTCGTTGGTCACGCCACTGGTAATGGTAACGTAAGGATAAAGCAAATACGGTAAATGAGAGGCTCCATATCCGAAGAAGGCGATGAAAAATTGAATCATGACAGCAATAAAGGCCCATCCATAATACTTCCCTTGATAGACGAGAAAGACAGCAATCATGAAAAAGGCTACCGAGATTCCGAATACCCACCATAATTCAATGGCTCTTTGAAAATGATCCATATTCTGCTGACTGAGTGCTATGAATGTCGTAAGACTGGCAATGATCGTCGGAGAACTCCAGAATAACGCGTATTTTCTAAGGATTTCAAGCGCCGGCTGATCTCCTGCCCGGTTGGCATAGTAGGCAAGAAACATGGCGCTGATATAAAGGACACTGACAATAGCTAGAAAAACAACACTCCAGGAATATGGACTTGAGATTAATTCTCCGTAAAGGAGTTGGACACCATTAGACGTCTCTTCAATATATCCACCTTCGGATATCGTTAACGCCGTAGAAAGAGAAGCCGGGATGAGCAAACCTGTCGCTCCATACAGGAACATATAAAGAGAATTATCTTTCGAGCCATAGTTTTCAAATGCATAAAAGGATCCTCTGATCGCGAGCAGGACAATAGCGATACTGCCAGGAATCAAAAGCGTTTGTCCAAAATAGTAGGCCATGTCCGGAAAAAAACCAACGAGTCCTACAAAAAAGAAGACAAAGAAGACGTTGGTCACTTCCCACACAGGGGATAAATACCGGGAAATCAGCTGATTGATCAAATGGTCTTTCTTCGTCAATCGTGCATAATAGGCAAAGAAACCAGCACCGAAGTCAACGGAAGCAACGATCAAATATCCATAAAGAAAGAGCCAGAGAACGGTAATTCCTATCAATTCATAACTCATGAGTCACCCTCCCTGCTTGCAGCGGCTGTCTGAGGATAACGGTGTTCCAATTCCAATTCAGCCGGTTTTCCTTTGAAGATTTTCCGTAAAGTCATAAGACATCCCATAGCGAGCACGAGGTACACCGCCGCGAAAAGAATGAACATCGAGAATACATACGGAGAGGTTGTCGCACCTTCTGCAACGGTCATGAATCCACGTAAAATCCATGGTTGGCGACCTACTTCTGCATAAATCCAGCCAAACTCAATCGCAAACATGGTCAGAGGACCTGTAGCTACAATGCCCCATAAAAGGAGCGGGTTGTATTCGTTCCATCTTTTAAACTTCCAAAAAATGAGGAAGAGAAGTGAAATGCCGAGTGTGTAGAATCCGATGCTGACCATGAGGTCGAACATGTAGTGGATCCATAGAGGCGGTCGTTCCTCTTCCGGTGTTTCATTTAACCCTTCAACCTCTGCATTAAAGTCGCCGTGAGCAAGGAAACTCAACGCATTCGGGATCCGAATCGCATTTTCTACTTCATTGTTCTCATTCAGCGTACCAAAGACAACTAGGTCCGCCCCTTCCTCTGTTTCAAAATGCCACTCCCCTGCTGCCAATTTTTCCGGCTGGTATTCAGCAAGGAATTTAGCAGAAAAGTCGCCGGCAACAGCTGTCAGAATCGCAAATAGAAACGTCATCGTAACCGTAAGCTTCAACGCTTTTTTATGATATAACGACCCTTTTTTCACGAGAATAATGAAGGCCGCAATACCTGCAAGTACAGCAGCGGCTGTTAAATAGGAAGAGGATATCACGTGAAACACTTTCGTCGGGGTGGCAGGGTTGAACATTGCTGCTATGGGGTCAACCGCTGTAAAGCGTCCATCCTCCATTTCGAAACCCTGAGGTGTGTTCATAAAAGAATTGACTGTGGTAATGAAAAAAGCGGACAACGTCCCACCGATGACCACAGGTATAGATAAGATCCAATGATAGATTGGCTTCTTAAACCGATCCCACGTATATAAATAAATGCCAAGGAAAATCGCTTCAAAGAAAAACGCGAACGTTTCCATGAAAAGCGGCAACGCAATGACATTCCCTGCCAACTGCATAAAACTTGGCCAAATTAATGATAACTGCAGGCCGATCGCGGTACCTGTTACTACTCCGACAGCTACAGTAATTGTATAGCCGCGGGCCCACCTGCGGGCAAGCAATGTATAGTGTGGATCTTTTTTCTTAATTCCGATGAGCTCGGCAATCGATATGAGTACAGGAACACCGACACCAAGCGTCGCAAAAATCGCATGGAAAAGCAGTGTCATAGCTGTAAGCGCCCGGCTCAATTCAACGGTTTCAAAACCAAACATCTTTCTTCCCCCTAACTAAAATCGGTCATACTACCGTTAGTATAAAGCTTGAAAACGGTTCATGGTCAGATGGTTGTTGACGATTTTGTGACATCCTTCACAAAGTGTCTATTATATGAAAATATTACCCTAACATCTTCCTAGTGTCGAACATTATGCCTATTTCTCCTCTTCCCCATTGCTACAACCATGTAACTTAAGAATAGCAATTACAAACACACTCCTTCTTACTATAGCTCCCTTTAGTGGAAGACTCAGTTTCGAGACTTTTGTTGAGTGGATGGGGGCTGCGGGGAATAGCTCGCTTTCCGCGGGAGCGCGGTGAGCCTCCTCGGACTGCGTCCTGTGGGGTCTCACCAAGCACTTTTTTCCCGCAGGAGTCTCGCCATTCCCCTCCGCCCTTTGCCATATAAGTATCTCGAAACCACTTCCAGGAAAGGGAAGCTTTTACTC
>NZ_JAYLVQ010000007.1:0-33793 GCF_035818575.1 Halobacillus sp. HZG1 | reverse complement strand
GCAGAGCGTTAGCTCGAGGAGGCTCATCACTCGCCCACGGAAAGCGAACCTTTTCCCGGTGCGCCTAAATCCACACAAACATCTCGAAATCAAGTCTTCCACAATCCTGCCATATTGTTTAATAAATATTAAAAGGATATGTAAATAAAAGAAGCCGCCCGCTAAAGGGGCGACTTCTTAATCGGGGGATTGATACAGGCTAAAGGGCAGCCTGGCCAACCGACCAACCGCTCAGGTTATTTTTTCTTAGCCTGAGATTTTTGGTTCTGCTGCTGTACGTGCTGCGCGTCAGTTTGTTGAGCGAATTCAGCGCCGTATTGGGATTTCCCTTGTGCAGCTTGTTGGTTTTGTTGTTTCACGTGGTTAACGTCTGTACCAGCTGCTGTTTTGTTTTGTTTCGGTTGCTTAGCCATGTTTATCACCTCCGCAAAAATTATTGTGTACAGGAGGCGGTCATTTCATTCCAAAAAACAAAATTTTTATATAAAAAAACCGCTCCCATGTAAGGAGCGGTTCTTAAAATTAATGAGATAATCTTTTCGTACCGATGTAACGCTGACTCCAGTAGTTACTGGACAGTGAACTAATTTCAACACCATTTGTAGAACCAGTATGGATAAAGCTGTTGTTCCCTACATAAATACCTGCATGGGAAGCACCTGGCTTATAAGTTTCAAAAAAGACAAGATCTCCAACCTGACGATTTGAACCACTTACAGAATCCATTCTGCTGTCAGCGTAGATCGATGCAACTGTACGTGGGATACTTACGCCTTCCTGAGCATATACGTATTGAAGGAATCCACTGCAATCAAATCCTGCAGGAGATGTACCCGCCCATTGATACGGGGTACCAATATGCTTTTTAGCTTCTTGAATCAATCCATCTACAAATCCTGTGTTTGAAGATGACGAATCGGTGGTAGATGTATGACTAGAGCCTGATGAATCTGAAGAAGACCCAGAAGATGTAGGTTCACCACTAACTTTCAACTTTTGACCTACATAGATGATATTCCCAGAAAGACCATTAAGACTCTTTAGATTTGAAACTGAAGTTCCATGATTGTTCGCAATCAACCACAAGGAATCTCCACTCTGTACTGTGTACGTACTTGTAGATTGTGAAGAACTGGAACTGCTGCTTGAAGAACTCGTGTTACTGCTGGAGTCTGATGTACTTCCTGATACGGAAAGTTTTTGGCCAGGGTGGATAATGTTACTGGACAAATTGTTAAGACTCTTCAATTTAGAAACAGACATACCATGACGATTAGCTATTAACCATAAGGAATCCCCAGACTCAACAGTATATGTACCGTTAGAGCTCGAAGAAGATGATGAACTAGATTGAGATGTAGCTGATGAATCTTTTTCAACAATCAAAGTTTGCCCGATGTAAATTGTATCTGAATTAAGACTGTTCCAAGATTTGATTTCTGAAATAGACCCGTCATATTGATAACTCAACTTCCAAAGTGAATCCCCAGATTTCACTTTATGCAATTCATCAGCAAAAACAGAAGTTCCCCATAAAGATGCCCCGATCAAAGCTCCACTGACAGCCGTCACCAATTTCTTCTTATTCATTATATTTTTACTCTCCCCTATGTAATAAATTGTTTAAATTGTTTGGTCAAATAACCTATGTCCTATTATTCACAAATGCCAACAATTTGTAAATACTCCAAAACTTCTACAAATACCAACATTTGCCCAAAAACATTGTCATATTAGGCACAAACCTGTTTCGTTACAATTACTTTACAGGTTTGTTACATGAAGATTCAGGGGGACTTTTATCATGTATGACCTCAAACTTTTTACATAAATTAAGAGTGAAGGAGGATCTGTCTATGTATGTAGGACGGGATTTATCCGCATTATCTATGGAACCCAAACAAAAGTGGCAGGAAAAAGAGCTTGGATATTTTCACTATGCCCTATCCCAGTCTTCTCCCTATTTGAATTCTGAAGGGATCACCCTTTTACGTGAAATCAATGAGGAAATTAAGCGCCGCGGAGGTTTAGAGCAGCAAGAAGCTACTTGGACCAGCGGCACTCATCCTGTTACCGATTGATATGTGGGTGGGCTTTCTGATGAGATACCGGGAATGGATAGTCTTCCATGTCTTCAGGTGCAATGAATGTTGCACGCTCATGATCAAGTGTTCCTGCTTTTACAGTAACCTTGATGACTTCCATTTCCCATATCAAATGAGAAAAAACATGCTTGATACGATCCAAGGATTCCCCAACTTCCACTTTCAAACCATATTCACCATAAAACCAGTGCTCAACCGCTTCAAGACCTACGTCCTCAAGAGGAACCATAGGGTATTGCCACAACGAAGCGAGCAGACCTGTGTTCGGCCTTTGCTCGATCAGCACTTCCCCTTTTTCATTTTGCACGAGAAGGAGGAGGTATGGAGATTTCTTCTGTTTCTTTTTAGAGGCTTTAACCGGAAGCTCGGTTTCTACTCCTTCGTCAAAAGCTCTGCAATGTTCTTGGACAGGACATAGCATGCAGGAAGGGTTTTTAGGGGTACAGACAAGGGCACCATGTTCCATCAACCCCTGATTAAATGAAGAAGGATCCTCTTCAGAAATCAAGTGTTTCACAAGCTCTTCAAAAAGCTTCCTCGTCGATTGTTTGCTAATATCATCCTCAACAAGAAGAATTCTTGATAAGACCCTCATCACATTGCCATCCACTGCTGGTTCTGGTATATCATAGGCAATACTTAAAATAGCACCGCGCGTATAAGGCCCGACCCCTTTGAGGCTGCCTAATTCTTCAGCGTCTGCTGGGACGATACCCTCGTACTCAGACACAACCTCTCTTACCGCGTTTTGCAAATTTCGCGCACGGGAATAGTATCCTAAGCCTTCCCATGCTTTCAAGACCTCCTGTTCATCTGCCTTAGCTAAAGCTTCCGGTGTAGGAAACTTATCCATAAAATGATTAAAATAAGGGATGACCGTATCAACACGTGTTTGTTGGAGCATAATTTCAGATACCCACACGCGGTAAGGGTCCTGGTTTTCACGCCATGGGAGAATCCGCTGCTCTTCTTTAAACCAGCGAATTAAATCCTTTCTATAGGTTTCCTTGTCGAAGTTATTTAAAATATGTTTAACTCTTTCAGTTCTTTTCATCTTTCTTCACCCTTCGTGATAAACTACTGTTGGAACGTCCGACCTGCCAAAGGAGGTATGGAATTTGGATACAGGCACACATGTCGTCATGGGCGTTGCATTAGGAGGACTGGCTACACTTGACCCTGTCGTCAATGCAGACCCCAATCTTTTCAATGCCGTTCTTATCGGAACAATGATCGGCTCACAGGCGCCCGATTCAGACACGGTACTAAAATTAAGGAATAATGCCGTTTACATTCGGCACCACCGCGGCATCACACATTCCATTCCTGCTGTGATGCTCTGGGGGATCACCATTCCCAGCATCATTTATCTGTTCACTCCTGAGGTGAACTTTCTTCACCTTTGGCTCTGGACTTTTCTTGCTGTCATCCTGCATGTGTTCGTGGATGTATTTAATGCTTATGGTACCCAAGCGTATCGCCCTATTACAAACAGATGGGTCGCTTATGGGTTCATCAATACATTCGACCCATATATTTTCATTTTGCATATTGCTGGCATTGTCGCATGGAATTTAGGTGCGGACCCAGGCACTTTATGGCTGATTATATATTTTGTCATTGCCCTCTATTACCTGAAAAGGTATTTTGACAAAAGGGAACTGGTTCGTTTGATTCATGAAAACATCAAGGATGTCAAACAAATTGCGACCTCCCCTACAATGAAACAGAATGTTTGGAGGATAGCTATCACTACACCCACTCATTATTACGTTGGCAGGGCGGAAAACGGTCATTTAACCATCCTTGATACATTCACCAATAAACCGATCGATCATGATGATCCGGTCATTCAGAAAGCTCTGACTGATCATAACATCAAAGCATTTTTATCATTTTCACCCGTGTACAGGTACGAGATGAGTTACTATGATGAATATACAGAAGTAAGGTTCATTGATCTTCGATATCGCTCACGGGGACGCTATCCGTTTGTTGCGCTTGCTCAAATTGATGATGAGCATGGAGATGATTTAAAAATTCTCAATTCGTATACAGGATGGGTATTTACAGAAGAGAAACTGCAGAATAAAGTAAGCCCGATGTGATGAATCAGAAGCTTGAGGAAAACATAAAAGAAGGAGTCTCTCAAGAGGAGAGGCTCCTTTTTTTAAATCCTGTGTTTTTACTGAAGATACCCTTTTTTCTCAAGCATGTTCTTGTATTTTGGATTTGTAGCGACGAACTCATGAAGCTTAGGACCGTAATGATGAATCCACTGCAAAACAATCTGTTCAGTGACCTGCTTCCCCTGGTAATCATGACCAGCTTTGGCTCGTGTCGATTCGAAATCCTCCCAAAGAAGTTCCACCCATGTCCTTGCTTCGTCTATAGTTAGTTTTGAATTCTGATGATATAATTTTTCAGCTAAACGCTGGTATATTTCATTCATATGACCACTCCATATTTGGCAATGTTTACACTGCCATTGTAACACATACAGGCTCAAAGGAGGTACATACTAATATTGTCTCTAGCTAGAGACATGAGGAGGATGACTGATGCGTAATAAGGCAAAGAATTTCCCTAATGTTAAAATGACGCACGCACCTGATGACCAAAGCGAATATCTCGCTAAGCGTCCAGACGGTACAATCAACAGCAAACCTCAAGAGAGAGCAGCTAGATCGAGACACCGTGACGTCAATGATGTAGGGAGGAATTACCATGGGTAAACGTAATTTCAAATCAAAAGCCTCTGGCATCTATTCCCACCGCAGCATCAAACATTTGAGCAGCCGTGTGAATGGAGAAACAGAACAGACGCAAGCAGACCAAATCACTGAAATCCAAGCACGTAAACGCAACTAAAAATACCGGGCACGTGTAACACGTGCCCGGCCTCTTTATTATCCATCCAATTTGTTTCCTAACATGGAAATTGGCAAAGCTTCTTCTTCTCTGCTTACTTTTTCCCCCTGGTTATCTTGCCTGTAACCCCAGGCAAACACACCATTCATATATTCAATATAAAACGTGTGACCCGGGTCACCATCAACCTCATATGTCTCGCCCGCCTTAAAATCACTTGGATTTAACATATAGGACCTAGCCATAATAATTTTACGTTCATGAACAGCAAATTCGTTGACCATCCCTAATTGTTCCGCTTTTTGGGCCTTTTCTGTCAGCTCCGCAATTTCTGAACGCAACTCTTCTTGTGTATATTCACTATACCTTTTTTCCATATAGAAACCTCCTCCATACAAGCTCTCTTTACATTTTAGCAGGGTTTGTCCACAATGAATATAAGGCAGTACAGATAAGGAGAGATCAAGGATGAAGAATGTTTGGATCACAGGAGCTGGAACAGGTTTAGGGCGTGCTTTAGCCCTAATTTACGCTAAGAACAACTATAAGGTATATCTCTCAGGAAGAACAGCTGAGCATTTACAAATCACTCAAAATGAAATTATAAAAGAAGGTGGAAAAGCAGAGGTTCTCATTTGTGATGTGACCGAGCAATCATCGATCAAAGAAGCTATTAAACAGATCGATTCCTTACACGTGCTGATCAACAACGCTGGCCTCGGTCATTTCGGTGAGCTTTCATCTTATTCTGAAGAAAAGATCGATCAACTGCTCAACACGAACGTCAAAGGTACCATCTTGACTACCCAGCTTGCGATTCCATTGTTAGAATCCACGGAAGGTCGTGTGTTAAACATTATTTCCACCGCCGGTTTACGCGGGAAGAAGAATGAAAGCATATACTGTGCTAGTAAATTTGCTGTACGAGGCTTTACCGAAAGCCTCCACAAAGAATGGGAAGACGCATCCTTAACAGCGACTGCCGTTTATATGGGCGGAATGAACACACCATTTTGGAATGACACCGATCATGTGTCCAATCCAGATCAGTTAAAAGGTCCGGAACTTGTAGCTGAACAAATTTTCGCAGAAGATGATGGGCGAAACGAAATATTCATCGATCGTTAACTTTACAACACAAATGAAAAGAGTACCGGAGCGGCTTGTTCGCACGGTACTTTTTTTTGCATATTCGCATCTCCTTTGAGGCGGCTCGCACCTTCTTTGGTGCCCCTTGCATCTCCTTTGGTGCGACTTGCATCTCCTTTCGCGCGACTTGCATCTCCTCTGGTATTTATCGTAATAAAAAAGGGCTTGCCATAACGGCAAGCCCTTCTTTTGACTTGAAGAACTTACTCTCCAAGACCCTCTTCTTTTGCTTTTGCTACTACAGCTTCTACAGCTTCCGCTTCGTCAGAACCTTCCGCTTTGAACGTCACTTCTGCACCGTTCGGAATTCCAAGGGACATGACGCCCATGATGGACTTCATGTTCACGGACTTACCTTTATACTCGATGTTTACGTCGGATTGGTACTTTCCTGCGACTTGTACAAGTGCTGTTGCTGGACGTGCGTGGACGCCGTCAGCTGCTGTAATTTTCATTGTTTGTTCTGCCATGATAATCTCTCTCCTCTTTATTTACTGATTTCAATGATATCTGGATCATTGTGATTGACTTGACCTGATGCCTTGATGTTTACAGACTGTCCTTCTTGAAGGTTTGTAAAGACAATCGGCGTTACGACGGATGGAGCATTTTCTTTCACGTAATCCAAGTCCACTTCCATCAATGCCTGACCCTGCTTCACTTCGTCTCCTTCAGAGATCTTAGCTGTAAATCCTTCCCCTTTCAATCCGACTGTATCGATTCCGATATGAATCAGGATTTCCATGCCATTCTCAGCTTCAAGGCCGATGGCATGCTTTGTAGGGAATACGTTAAGGACTTTACCATTAATCGGTGAAACAATATTACCATCTTCCGGCTCAATTGCAAAGCCATCGCCCATCATCTTGCCAGAAAATACTTGATCTGGAACTTCAGTGATCGGCATGATTTTTCCTTTGATTGGGCTTACAAATTCCAATTCACCTTCAGTGACCGGAGCTTCTGCTGCTTTTTCAGCGTTCTTCATTTCAGAAGCATCTTCTCTTGATCTTGGTGTCTTACCATCCATGATGTCTTGCATTTGGCCACGCAAGGTATCAGATACAGGTCCGAAGATGGCCTGGATATTGTTCCCGACTTCCATAACACCGGAAGCCCCAAGTTTTTTCAAGCGATTTTTGTTCACATCATTTTTATCATTTACAGAAACACGTAGTCGAGTGATACATGCATCCAGGTGGTCGATATTCTTTTGTCCACCCATCGCTTCAAGAATTTCGAACGGCAAATCGCCGACTTCTCCATCCTCTTCTTCATCTTCTGCTTCGTCTTCACGTCCAGGTGTCGCCAAGTTGAACTTGAGGATCGCCCAACGGAATCCAAAGTAGTAAACCACAGAGAACACGAGACCAACGATGATGACCCACCACCAGTCGGTACGGTTAGGAAGTACTCCAAATAGAATGAAGTCGATCAAACCACCAGAGAATGTCTGTCCGATTTTAACTCCAAGAATCTCCATAATCATAAAGGAGAAACCAGCGAATACAGCATGGATCGCAAACAATAGTGGTGCAACGAATAGGAAAGAGAACTCAATTGGTTCTGTAATACCTGTCAAGAAAGAAGTCAAGGCTGCAGAAGCCATGATTCCTCCGACCACTTTTTTACGTTCAGGTTTAGCTGTGTGATAAATTGCAAGGGCAGCAGCTGGAAGACCGAACATCATGAACGGGAATTTACCAACCATGAATGTTCCAGCAGTGAATTCCACACCGTCTCTCAACTGTTCGAAGAAAATTGTCTGATCTCCTCGTACAATTTCCCCAGCAGCATTTGTATAAGATCCGAATTCAAACCAGAAAGGTGAATAGAAAATATGGTGCAAACCAAATGGAATCAAGGAACGCTCAATCAATCCGAAGAAGAAAGCCGAAACGGTCTGGTTCCCCTCCAACATTAAGTGGGAAAGAGCATTCAACCCTGATTGTGCAAACGGCCATACCCAAAGCATGATGATCCCTAAGAAAAGGGAAGAGAAAGCCGTGATGATTGGTACGAAACGTTTCCCGGCAAAGAACCCAAGAAACTGTGGTAATTCAATATTGAAGAACCGGTTATAAAGAGCAGCAGCCAAAATACCAACGATGATACCGCCAAATACTCCTGTTTGAAGCGTTGGAATACCGAGTACTTCGGCATAGGCCGGATCTGAGGTCATGTCGGCGTCAACATTACCGAGTACCCCCATAACCACATTCATAATCAAATAACCGATGATCGCAGCAAGACCTGCTACCCCGTCACCTTTCGCTAAACCGATGGCAACACCAACAGCGAATAACAACGGCAGGTTGTCAAAGACAATTCCTCCAGCTTCAGCCATTACTTGAAGTAATGTTTGAACCCAAGGTGTTCCGAAGAATGGCACTTTATCAACAAAGTTGTCTTGAGCAAAGCTTGTACCAAAAGCTAGCAGAATACCAGCCGCAGGCAATAGTGCGACAGGAGTCATTAAAGCTTTACCGACTTTTTGCAGTGTGCCGAAAGCATTCTTAAACATTCTATTTCCTCCTTTTTATTTTGTGACGCAAGCCTCTGGCCCCATAAAATCCATTTGTCAGAAAAATAAAACGTTTTCAACAAAAAAGGAACGATAAGCGTCCACTAGTGGACGCCGATTATGGATAATAGCTCGTCCCGCTATTCACAGCAGGACAATAAAAAAGCATGAGCACAAGAGGTGAATGGGTTCCATAAGGATAGTCCTATCCCTATGATAACCACTTCACCTCCATGTACTCATGCCTGATCGTGTCAGTAACACGTACGTTTTAGGTTTTATGGGTTAAACGCTGTAAATGGATCGTCAAATAAATGGCTTCTGACTCATCTACAGGTTTATTCAGTTGCTTTTGCATCACTTTTATCAGTTTCCAAGCTAAATTATAGCACACTGGATATTCTTCTTTCAACATGTTAGCTAAACGAATTTCATCCCCCACGTTTTCATCCTGGTAAACTCGGTCAATGGCCCTGTGTAAATGCTGAACGAGTCTATGGTAGTCCACGCTCTTTTTGTCAATTTGAACGTCCATCGTATCCTCAACAAGCTGAACAAGGTGTGTGATGAGCTGGTTATGACGGTTAAGTTCCCTTAACGTCTTGTCTGTGACCGCACTATGAATATGGAGAGCGATGAACCCTACCTCCCCTTCCGGAAATTGAATCCCCATTTTATCGTAAATCATCGTTACGACTTCCATCGCAATTTGATATTCCTTCGGATAAAGGGATTCAATTTCGAGCAAGAATGGATTGGAGAACTGCAGGTCCTTTTTTGCCCGGTTGATAGCGAATGCCAGGTGATCCGTCAGAGCGACGTGAATATGCTGGTTAAGCTCCTGCCCCATGCGCGACTCGACGTGATGGAGGATATCACTCATGAAGTCAATCAAGTTCTCGTCGATATACGGTAATAAACTCACATATTGTTCTTTTTCCTGTTCATTACTCAGCAAAAATGTCTTATCGGCTTTTTCGGAAGAAATTTCGTCTCCCTTCTTCCGGTTAAAACCAATTCCTTTCCCAATTAACACCACTTCTTCATAAGTTGGGTGGGAAGCAATGACTACATTATTATTGAGCACTTTTTTTATCTTTATCTGCTTTTCCATAATGGTCCCCCACTTAAATTACACTAAAAGCGTTTTCAGTCATCTCATAACTTCTATCCTATATTTGATTTGTTTTTTTTACAAGTGGAAGGCTAAGGAATAAGCTTTCCTCTTTGTGTGAAAGCGATTACGTCGTGTACAATCATTTAGGTGCTGGGAAACGCCCCGCACGGAGAGGAGATGAAACAATGATTAAACTATTTGTCACAGATCTTGACGGTACACTTCTTGGTGCCGATCATTATATTAAAAATGAAGACATTGATGCACTGAACCGCATGATTGAAGATGGCCCTCCACTTGCTGTCGCCTCCGGCCGTATGGACCATGAGATTATTGAGGTTCTAAAACGCGTAGGTGTGAATGGACATCGTGTCAGTCAAAATGGAGCTTTTGTATTTGACAATGAAGGTACTCAGATTCATGCCAAAACGTTCGATTCGGAACTGGCCCAAAGAATCATCCAGGCCGTCGACAAAGAACCGATGATTAAAACAGTTTCTACAGCTGATGAAACGTTTACAAAGGAATCAAACAGATTCGTGGATATGATTTCTGAACAAATGTTTCATGATATCATCATTCAACCGGATTTGAACGAAAAGGTCGGCCATACGATTACTCCTTCAAAAATTGCATTGCACGGGAAAGAAGCAGATGTAATGAAAGCTGCCGAAAGAATTGAAGAATTGTTCGGGAAGGAAATTGACAGTTTCGTCTCGCATGAGACATGTGTCGATATGATGCCTAAATCAATTAATAAACAAACCGGTCTTAGGCAGTTAATTGAAGGCTTCGGCATTCAACCTGATGAAATCGCATGTGTCGGAGATTCCTTCAATGACTTAAGCATGTTTGAAATGACTCCTTACAGCTATGCCATGTCTACAGCTCACGACCAGGTGAAGGAAAAAGCAAGTACGGTTGTCGATCATGTGCATGAGGCAATCGAAGACTTGGATAAAAAAGGACTTTTAAGCAAAAAAGAACAAGCGGCTGACATTTAAGTCAGACGGCTTGTTCTTTTTTTATTCCTTCACATACTCTTCGATAAAACGATCAATAAGATCAAATGTAAAACCTTTTCTGTATAGCCCTGATTTTACTTTCTGCTTCAACTCATACCCTTCCACCTTGGATTGAAATTTGCGAAGCAGCTTCTCCCCCTGATAAATGACCGCTTCCCACTCCGTATCTTCATTCTCATCTTCCGGCAAGTTCGCCACAACTTCCTGTATGACGTCTCCCTGATATCCTTTTTGCATTAGTGTCTGTTGTACATTTTGAATTTGCTGACGGTAAGATTTCTTCCCATCGTTTTTCAATTTCTTTTCAGCGAATTTCATTGCTTTTTCGTATTGTTTATCAAAAGAATAAATCGTGATGGCTTCCTCCGCTCTCCCTGCAGAAACCCCTTTATCCAACAATTCTTTTTTCAAAAGAAGCGGCCCTTTGCTGGAAGTCATGATCCTTGTTCTCACAAGGGAATTTGCGAACTCCTGATCATCCAACAATCGATCTTTGTTCAACCGCGAAATGATTTCTTCAATATGTTCCGGGTCCGTCTCTTTGTCTTTCAAATAGTCACGAATCTCTTTTTCCGAGCGCATGCGATAGCTTAAATAATTAATCGCAAGGGTATAAGATTTATGAAGCGTATCGGTTTGAATCAGTGCGTTAATCAAGGCATCATCAAGTTCCATGTTTTTCTGGAGGCGGTATTTTACAAGAACGTCTTCATCCACACTGAATCCGTACTCTTCTCCATTTCCTTTATCCAGAAAGATATTGTATCGACTCTTATGTTTTTTCTGCGTCGTAATTTTGGTAAGTTTAGCCATCCGGTTCACCTCTTTGACCATATTTTATCATGGAATGCGGTTTGCGTATCGTCAAACCGCATCAAATGGAGCAAACTATTGACAACCTCATACTGACAGGAGGAATAAATATGAAAATCGCCATTACTGGAGGTACTGGTTTTGTCGGTACCCAATTAAAAGAAAAGCTCGTACAGGAAGGGCATGACGTGTACATATTGACACGGAGTCCCGAAAAGTACCAGAACACAGATCATGTGATGTATGTAGGCTGGTTGAAAGAGGATTTCCATCCAGAAAAAGAACTTCCTATACTTGATGCCATTGTGAACTTGGCCGGAGAATCATTGAACAGTGGTCGCTGGACAGAGGAAAGGAAACAATCCATTTTGGAAAGTCGGATCAAAGCGACCGAAGGCGTATTGGATCTGATCGATGCTCTTCCAGAAAAGCCGGAGGTGCTCGTAAACGCGTCCGCTGTTGGATATTACGGTCAATCAAAAACCAAGACATTCACAGAGGAAACCACTGTTCCCGGTAATGATTTTCTAGCCAATGTTGTGGAAGAATGGGAGGCACGCGCTTCACAGGCAGCTGAGAAAGGAGTTCGCACGGTCTACGTCCGCTTCGGCATTATTTTAGGAGAAGAAGGCGCGCTCCCGAAAATGATCCTTCCCTATAAAATGATGATCGGAGGAAATTTAGGTTCAGGGGAACAATGGATGTCCTGGATCCATATTGATGATGTAGTCGGCCTAGTTCATTTCGCAATCGAAAATAAAAACATTCATGGCCCCTTAAACGGAACTGCTCCCAATCCGAAAAGAAACAAAGATTTTGGACAGACACTTGGAGAAGTATTGAACCGCCCGCATTGGATTCCAGCTCCTGCCTTTGCTTTGAAAGTGGCACTAGGAGACATGAGTACACTTCTCTTAGATGGGCAATGTGTGATTCCTAAAAAAACGATGGCTTCTGGGTACACATTCCATCATCCAGAGTTACAACCTGCCCTGTCGTCCATTTTAAATAAATAGGCTATGTTATCTGGGGGATTGATCTTCGAAAGGCATGTTGGTAGGTGAATTTCCCGGTGTTAGTGATGAGATAAGTGGGAAATACTTTCCTGATGCCCGTATCCATAGGGCGGGAAATATCCCCTTTATTAGAAAGCGAGATCAGCCGTCTGCTGAATGGTTACGGACGGATGAACATTTTACAGCGGATGTAAACACGCATGAGGGCTCAAAAAGCCCCTCTGACCAAGGGAACTAAATCTAAGGAGGAACTTTTAATGACATATACTGTAATAACGGGTGCAAGTTCTGGAATCGGTTATGAGACCGCATTGGCGTTTGCTAAACGAGGTAAAAATCTTATTCTTACAGCCAGACGAGAGAACAATCTTGAAGAGTTAAAATCGAAAGTCAATGAGATGAATGCAGACATTGATGTGATCATCATGACGGCAGACTTAGCTGAAAACGATCAAGTGTATGATTTTTATGAGCGAACAAAGGAATATGAAGTGGAAACTTGGATCAACAATGCCGGTTTCGGAAACTTCGACTCCATATCAGATCAAGAGCTCCCTAAAATTGAAAAAATGCTTCGGTTGAATAATGAAGCCTTAACGATCCTATCCTCCTTGTATGTCCGAGATTACGCCGAAAAGGCAGGCACACAATTGATTAATGTTTCTTCAGGCGGAGGATACACGATTGTCGGTGGTGCCGTGACCTATTGCGCTACGAAGTTCTTTGTCAGTGCTTTCACCGAAGGACTTGCTCAGGAACTCCAGGCTAAAGGAAGCCCTATGCAGGCGAAAGTCCTGGCACCAGCGGCTACAGAAACGGAGTTCGCGGAAAGGTCTATGGATACAGAACAATTCAGTTATGAAGAAAACGTTCCACAATTCCACACCGCCCAGGAAATGGCTCAGTTCATGCTTGATCTTTATGAAAGTGACAAGGTGTTAGGAATTGTTGATGGAGAAACCTATGAATTTCATTTAAGAGACCCACTTTATCCTTATGTGAATAGAAGCAGAAATTAAGAAAGATTCTAATTGAAGACACGGATGGAAAAGGCCAGTTGAATTAGGTGTCTTGCTGTGAGAACTTGATGCTGAAACTTCTGGAAGTATTTATGATGCGTGGTATCTGCATGTTCCGCTCCCTTCCCCACATATCGTAAACCAGTATCCTCTCAACCTGTTGGATAGTAAAATCCGAGGAATGAGATGTCAGTAACAAAATTTTACTGAGCCAATAAATAAAAAAGTGAGCAAAGCCTGACTTTGCTCACTTTTTGTTATCCAAAAGGCTTTTTTAAAGTATAATAATGGTATATTGAAGGGAAAGGCTGTATGTCTATGAACACTGTTATAAAAAATGTGAACATCCACCCCATCACATCTCCTTCTATAAAAAATGGATGTGTGCATGTGGTCGACGGAAAAATACATGATTACGGCGAAAACATCGAAATACCAGAACAAGCAGAATTTATTGATGGTAAAGGTCTTGATTTATACCCAGGTTTCGTTGATGTCCACACTCACCTCGGTCTTTATGATGAGGGAACGGGATGGGCTGGCAGTGATGCAAACGAAACGATCGAGGCGGTAACCCCACACCTCAGAGCCATTGACGGAGCTCACCCTCTTGATCCAGCGTTTTTTAACGCCAGGAAAGCCGGAGTTACCACGGCACATATCATGCCTGGCAGTGCAAATATGATCGGTGGTACAACCTCTGTGATTAAGACCGTGGGCCATACGATTAACGATATGATTCTAAGAGAGACGGCGGGCCTTAAACTCGCTTTAGGGGAAAACCCTAAAAGGATCCACTCCCAGTCTAAAAATGCTTCCATAACCAGACTTGGAATCATGGGGACACTAAGGGAGACCTTCTATGCAGCTATGAAAGACGCAGAACCCGGCCTCCGTGTAAAACCGATTCTTCAAGCATTGAACAAAGAGATCCCAGTAAGAATACACGCTCATAGAGCGGACGACATCATAACCGCCTTACGCCTGGCCGATGAGTTCGATCTTGATTTAAGAATTGAGCATTGCACAGAAGGACATCTAATTGCGGATCAACTTGCAGGTAGAGAATTACAAGTGTCTGTCGGACCAACCTTCACAAGAGCATCCAAAATTGAACTCAGAAATAAAACGTGGCAGACATACAAAATCCTTCATGATCATGGAATCCGCGTTTCCATTACGACGGACCACCCTTATACTCCGATACAATACTTGAACATATGTGCAGCACTCGCAGCAAGAGAAGGGCTTGAGATCGAGGACGCTCTCCGGGGAATCACGATTACCCCCGCTAAAAACCTTGGGGTTGATGACAGGGTCGGTTCAATTGAAAAAGGGAAAGATGCTGACCTGGTTTTATGGAGCGGCCATCCCTTTGAGTATCTCTCCAAACCTATTTGGACGATGATTGACGGAAAAATGGTATATTTCCAAGAATAGTGAAGCACTCTAACACCGGAAGGATTTTCCGGTGTTTTTCTATGTTCTCAAAAAACATATTGAGCATAGCAAAAGGTTTGAAAGTTGTACAAAGGGTGTATATGCTTAATATACAAAACTTGTACAAGAGTTTTACAACGCGTTGTAAAAACCCCATTTTTAGAAATTGCCGTTTCAGTGACCGGCAATGGATATAAAAAATTTAAGGAGTGGGAACATGAAAAAATTATTTTCTTCATTAGCTGCTGTTGTTTTGATTTTGGGAATCTTCGCACCTTCAGTATTGGCTGACAGCCACGATCAGAACGCCATGGTCCGCGTTCTGCACGCATCACCTGACGCCCCTGCCGTTGACGTGTATTTGAATGATGAAGCTGTTGTTGAAGGTGCTGAATTTAAAGCAGCTACCGATTACTTGGAAGTGCCAGCCGGCGAACATACAGTAGAGATTTATGCAGCTGGAACAAAAGGTGAACAAGAACCTGTCATTTCAACTACAGTAAATGTAGAAGCAGGTATGGCTTATACAGCTGCAGCAATTGATAACTTAGAAAACATCCAATTGAAGGCCATCCAAGATTCTACAGAAGCAACCGAAGGTAAAGCCAAAGTTCGTGTCGGTCACTTCATTCCTGGTGCTCCTGCTGTTGATGTAGGTCCAATTGGTGGGGATGCTTTATTCTCAGGTGCCGAATTCCCAATGGTCACTGATTATATGGAAGTTGATCCAGGTTCCTACGACCTTGAAGTGCGCACAACAGATGGAACGCAGTTGATTGACCTTTCAGGTACAAACCTTGAAGCAGGAAAAGTTTACAGTGCATTTGCTGTTGGAACTGCAGATAATCCAGAAGTTTTGCTTCTCCAAGACTCTGCTGCTATGCCAACTATGATGCCTGCCACTGGTTTTGGTGGAGCCGCTGATTCCACATCAAACGCTTGGATGTATGCTGCTCTTCTAGGTGTACTAGCCATGGGTGCTGGCTTTATGCTGACACGTAAGCGCCAAGAAGCATAAATGCTAAGAAAACTTTTCCCTTTAGCCCTGGGTCTCCTCGTATTTCTCATCAGTTTTCAATGGCTGACTGAAGAACCTGCAGAGGAACCCAGGGTTCTTTCTACATCTGAAACCACACGCACCCAAGGTGTAGAAGTTAAAAAGGAGTCTCCAGTCAGTGATCAATTAGAGAAGGCACCAATCAAAAAAAATTACACGCCTGCAGTACAGGCTTCATCTGAACAATACGGCATCACGCCTGACCGAATTGAAATTCCTTCAATAGATGTGGACGCCTCCGTTAAGGCTCTCGGGTACACACCAGATGGAGGAATGGCGGTACCGAAAAGCTTAATTGATGTCGGATGGTTTGAACCAGGGACAATGCCTGGAAACCAAGGAAATGCAGTCATTGCAGGCCACGTAGATGGCAATAGCGGGCCAGCTGTCTTTTATGACCTTAAAGATTTGAAACCGGGAGATGAAATTCATGTTTATGATGAAAACATAAAACTTACGTTTGAAGTAAGCAGAATTGAATCTTACCCTTACCAAGATGCGCCGATCAGAGAAATCTTCGGCCCCACAGATTCGCACGGTTTGAATCTCATCACTTGTACAGGACCGTATGATAAAGAAGCCTCCACATATTCAGAGCGACTAGCTGTATTTTCCGTTTTAACAGATCAACAAAAACTATAAGAATTTGTAAAAAAATCCACGTCCATTTTACAAAGTTTTTATTCACTTTTTTCTTCGAGTGGATTATTATAAGTTTAGATGATATTTTATAAGCTTTTGGTGTAGGGAAGGCAAATGGTGCGCCACCAGTCATGGCACTGGTTCTAGTGGGTTCGATTCCCACCCCGAATTTTTGTGAGCAATTGATAAAAATTCGAGGGTGGTCCGAACCGGCCAGTGAACGCCTATTTCCTATGCGTTTGGACCACCCTCCTCATTCAAGGAGGGATTTTTTATGCTAAAAAAGCGTGACTTACATGACGCCCCGGTTTTATTTGAGTTGATGAGCCACCCTGAAGTGTTTCCATACGTCCGTCACAAAGCATCTTCCAGTGACGAGTTCTACTTTTTGACCAAACAAACCATAGAAGCTGAAGATCGGGGGGAATTGGTTTCACGTACCATCCTTGATGAGTGGGGGCAACCTATTGGCACCATCAACCTTTTCGATATACAGGAAAATAAAGGCTTTTTAGCTACATGGATCGGGCAGCCTTTTTTTGGGAAAGGATACAATAAACTGGCGAAAGAAGCGTTTTTTGAGGAATTATTTTTCCAATTGGATATTGAAGCCATTTTTATGAAAATCAGACGTACGAACGTCCGATCAATGAAAGCAGCTTTAAAAATTCCTTATGTATCCATGGGAAACGAAACTTACCCTGAAGTGCTTTCTTGGATTAACCGTACAGATGATGTGTATGATTTATATGTCATTACAAAAGATCAATATTTATTCCATTATTACGGAGAACAAAATGAAGAAGAAATGATGGAAGCATAAGCGATGCTTATGCTCCTTTTCTATGTCAATAACATTATCCACAAGGTTGTGTACAGTGTGAATAAATAGATAAAACCATTGGTGTACAAGTATTTAAGCAAGTCACCTCTTGTGGTTAAATCCCTCATGCACACCTGTGGATTATGTGGATATAACCTGAAAATTGCTCTAACACAAGATTCCATTTGTGGATCATGTATAGGAAGGTAAAGGTGGCACTTTTTTCTCTAATTCTTCCTTAAGCAGCCCTTTTAAAGGCACTGAAATTTCAGGAGTTCCATGGACACCAGCAGCGACCTCAAATTTATTAAATACCAGCACAAGGCGATCATCCTTCACATAAAAAGCTGTGTTATCTCTTACCCCAGCAAATGGCTCTTGCAAATACATATCGGGATCAGCTTCCAACGCTTTCTTCACTTCCTTATTTAACCGGTCGATATAGACAAGGTCTTTCAATTTTTTTATTGTACCCCCTTGATTATCTTGGAAGTTAATGGAAGTTACCGTGGAATTATATCGATTCCCTCTGGAGATGTGAGAGGTCATCACGACAGAGTAAAAAGTCTTCTCTTTATACACCGTTGTCTCTTCATAATAAAGATAAGGGACACCCATCATTTCCCCCGCTCCCCTTTTTACGTCTCTTAACGTATCTTCGAGTTTTTGAACGATTTGGAAATTAACGGTATCCTGGAGATCTTTACTTTCTAGATGCTCAAACCTTGGATAATCGACATGAACTTCCCAATCTTCCGTAATTTTATCTTTATGGACGATTTTATATTCGCTTTCAGCTGTCACCGACTGCCCTGTAATGAAAAGTGTTGCAAAGATGAGAAAAACGATTAAAAAGCGCTTCAAAAAGCATCCCTCCTGTACTTTTTAGTTTGACCTAAATCGCAAAAACTAAAGGGATGTTTTCAATATTATTCTTTTTAAACTCAAAAAAAAGACGGGGAAAATTCCCGTCTCTTTCCTTCTTTAATCAAGAAAGCTTGTGTCCACTAAACCAGTCAAGTCCGGCTTTTCTTTTAAAAACTCAAGGTCATAGGAAGAATCAGCGAACTTCTGAAGGTGTTCTTCATTCACATCATACGTGAAATCAATACGCTCCCAGGCGCGGTCAATGACCTCTTTAGATAGTTCTTGATCCGTAATGTCTTTGATTTTATCAATAGCGATCTGTTTTGCTTCTTCCGGATTATCATTTATAAAGTCTGTCGCTTTTTTGTGAGCTTCTACAATGCTTTCCACCATATCAGGGTTCTCATCCACCAGTTCTTGAGATGTAACGAACACGGCTGCTGGCAAGGTTTCCCCAAAAGCAACCTCTGGTGTATCAACTAGGACCTTACCGCTTCCTTGTTCTTCTATAGAAGAAGCCCATGGTTCAGGTACAGTCGCCACATCAACATTTTTTGTTTCAAACAAGCTTGCATAAGTCGCTGGCTTCCCTGTCACGTGCTTCATTTCTCCATCAATGCGGTCGGAGGTCAAACCGTATTCCTCTTTCATCATCGTTTCAAATTGTACATCGTGTGTACACCCTACTCTTGGAGAAACAAATGTTTTACCTGCTAAGTCTTCAGGAGATTCAATACCCGCTCCTTCTCTGGCCATAATTACTGTCCCGCCTGTAGATCCTGCTGCAACCACGTTTATTTCTGCTCCACTTGTAAAGTGATTCATTGCTGGTCCGGGACCGACTAATCCTCCCTGGATTTCCCCCGTTTCTATAGCTGTCATGAACGAGGAGCCATCAGGGAAGTATTGATACTTCACTTTTGTTCCGTCCGGCAAAGTTTCAGAATACAAATCCTTCGTTTCCGCCACCATACCTGCTACATGGTTGATGTTCGGGAAATAACCAATGGTAATTTCTTCTGTACTCTCATCATTATCAGCATTCGCCCCCGCATCACTACCGCAGGCCGCGAGCACCAAACTCATGACAGCAAGAAAAACAATCGATAACCACTTTTTCATCTTCTCCTCATCTCCTATCTATGATTTCAATAAACCCCAGCGTTTCCTTACATTTCTTTCTAGCTTAGAAAAGACAACTTGATCGACTACTGCACCGATGACTCCAATGATAATAATAATGGCAACCACTTGATCCATACGCGCGTAGTCTTGAGCGTATCGTAAAGAGTAACCCAATCCAGGACCATTGCTTAACAACTCTCCAGCCATCAGAGCTCTCCAACTGAAAGCCCAGGCTAGTCTGAGACCTGTCATAAAATACGGAATACTTGATGGAACTTCTACTCTGAAAAACAAGGGAATCCCATTGGTTCCCATCGTTCGTGCTGCACGTACCAATTGCGGAGGGACGCTATAAATTGCCGTCCGTACGTTCAATGCCATGACGAATGTACCACCGAGGACCACGACGAATACCACGGCAAATTCAGAAAACCCGAATAGCATGATGGCAAGGGGCACCCAAACAATGCTCGGAATACTCTGCAATGCAATGAGGTACATGCCTGCTGTTTCATCTGCCTGCTTCGATTTCCCCAGCAGGACGCCAATGACCGTTCCAAACAGGATGGCAAGTGACAACCCCATAAATAAGTGACGAAAACTTGCACCCAATGCCTTTATGAAGTCCCCATCGGCAAATCCTTCATATAGGGCAACACCTACTTGGATTGGTGATGGAAAAACAATATCTTCAAATACACCTATGGAGTAAACCAACTGCCACAATCCTAAAACGACAACTAAGAATCCAATTCTTTTAATAGCTAGCTTCATGATGAAGTTCTTCCCTCAATACTTTGTTAATTTCACCTTCCAGTAGATCCATGACCTTTCGCTCAAGCTCGATGACTCTTTCATCATCGCGCTTCCTAGGGCGTGGAAGATCGATGGAAAAGTCAGCGATGATCCGCCCCGGCCGCGTCCCCATCACCACGACTCGATCAGATAATTTTATCGCTTCCTGAATGCTGTGGGTCACGAACAGGATTGTTTTTTGGGTTTCCTGCCAGATCTTCATCAATTCTTCATGAAGAATGTGTCTCGTCTGTTCATCCAAGGCACCAAAAGGTTCATCCATGAGCAGCACTTTAGGATCCATGGCAAGTGCTCTTGCAATCGCTACCCGCTGCTGCATCCCTCCAGAAAGTTCATGGGTATAATTTTCTTTGAACCTGCTGAGGTGGACCATCTGCAAAAATCGATCCGCCCGTTCCTCTATCTCGATTTTTGACCCATGCCCTTTCAAAGGAAAAAGAACATTTTCCTTTACATTCAGCCATGGAAAAAGCGACGGTTGCTGAAAGACCATCCCACGGTCAGGACCCGCCTTTTTGATTTCTTTCCCCTCCAACTTTATGGATCCTGATGTCACATCCTCCAAGCCTGCAACCATTGAAAGAAGTGTTGATTTTCCACAACCGGAAGGCCCAAGGAGTGAAACGAATTGGTTTTCTTCAATATTCAAATCGATTTCAGAAAAGACCTCAAAACCACCAGTTTCTTTATCATTGAAGGTCTTTCCAACTTCCTCCATCTTTAAAAACAATATGCCACACCCTTATCATTATAATTCCTATAGAAATAGTATGTTTTATGATTATGTTATTAGATTATACAGTTAAACAGAATATTGTGTCAATGAACTCTGGTTATTCCTTCCTCTGCATTTACACTCTTCATGTTTCATTTCATTTTTTACGTGTTAAACAATGAATAAAGGATTAAATATTATTTCAGAAAGGTGGTTTATCTAATGGATCAAATTATTTTCATTCAGACAGGTACTGGAATTGATGTGCATGGTCAGGATATAACAAAGGCATCTATTCGCGCGATTGAAAATGCGATCCACTCAAATTCTATGCCAGGAGTTCAGGAAGCATTGCCTGAAGGGTCTATGGAGAATATGAAAACCACTGTTAAACTAGCCTTGCCTAAGGATATTGATGAACTAAACCACAAGAAAATAAAAGAAAAGATTCCATATGGACAGGTAGAAATTAAGTTGATGGATGGCGGGATGCGCACGACAAGCGGCATCACTTTAAACGAAGAAGGAGATCATAACGATCAAATGTATATTGTCAATGCCGCTGTAGAAGTTGGGTATTGAGGTTTAAAAAGTCAGGGAGTGCCCCTGACTTTTTATATGAAGAAACGATTGTCTCAGGCAAATTAAAGAAGCCGTTTATTTACATTATGGTATGATGGAGAAAAAGAAAAGGTGGACTATTAATGGATCATTTGATGTTTATTCAAACAGGAATGGGAACAGATGTACATGGTCAGGATGTGACAAAAGCTTCAATTAGAGCGATCAAAAATGCTATACATACCAATTCCATGCCGGGAATCCGCTCAGTTCTACCAGAACAATCCTTAGATAATATGAAGATTACCGTCAAGCTCGCTCTTCCATGCGATTTCGATCAACTAGACCATGAGGAAGTGAAAAAAGCCATCCCTTACGGTGATGTGAAAATCATAGTGATGGAAGGCGGTATGCTGACAACAAGCGGAATTGTACTAGAAGATAAAGAGGATAAGAATGATCTAATGTACATCGTGAACGCAGCTATTGAAGTAGGATATTAATAAAAAACCTGAGAGTATTTTTCATTTACTCTCAGGTTTTTTGCTTCAGTATGAGTCTTCCGCTTCGTCCTGACTATCCATATATTTATCGTAATGTTCATTGCGTTGAAAGCTAACTCCATCAGGACCTGTATAACCGTTCATATCTGTAGAAACAAACGGTTCAAATTCCTCTACATATCCCACGCCATCCTCATTGTCCATTAGAGATGAACCATCATACGTCATACTGCTTTGATTAAATGATGCGACCTGTTCATACGCATTTTGCTCATTATATTCAGGATCATCATGATTCCTTCCATAATTAGCTTCTAAATCCGAAAGAACCTCTTCTTCTACTGGTCGATCCATGGAAACATCCTGGTTGGAGGACGCCGAAGCAATTGTTCTTGCGGTAGGAATAGCTTCCAATCGCTCTTTAGGAATCTGCTCTCCCGTTTCCTCACAAATTCCATATGTTCCTTTATCCATTTGTTTAAGGGAATATTGAATGTCAGACAATTCTTCTTTTAAATGGCCAAGCAAGGCGATATCTTTTTCTCTTTCATATAGCTCGGTTCCTGAATCGGCTGGATGGTTATCATATTGTGACAATTCACCCGATGCCATGTCACTTGCAAAACCACGTTCCAACCCGTAATGGTCATTGTCCATTAAGCGCTGCTCGATCTCTCTTTTTCGATCTTCCAGTTGTTTTTTATAATGAGTATAATCCATATTGTTTTTCCACTCCTGATTGAATTTCCTTTTTAGTGTGGCTCAGGCGTGAATGAGCTATGCAAAAGGCACTCATATTAAAGTAAATGGCAGGTTTCTTGAAGACTCAGTTTCGAGACGTTTGTTGAGTGGATGGGGCTGCGGGGAATAACTCGCTTTCCGCGGGAGCGCGGTGAACCTCCTCGGACTGCGTCCTGTGGGGTCTCACCAAGCACTTTCTTCCCGCAGGAGTCTCGCCATTCCCCTCCGCCCCTTAACCAAGGAAGGTTCTCGAAACCACTACTTAAAAAATCCGCTCTTATGAGAAGTGAATGCTATAAACGCTATCCCATTGACGTTTAGAATACGCAAATGCTTGATACAACGAACTATATGCCCGCTTGGAGGAGAAGAATGAAAACCTTACTAATGGAATTCAAGGTGCCCCTTTTAGAAGTGGTTTCGAGACACTTATAAAGGTAAAGGGGCGGAGGGAAACGGTGAGACTCCTATGGGACAGGTGAGACCCCGGAAGGCGTAGCCTGAGGAGGCTCACCGCCCGCCCCATGGAAAGTGTTCAAATGCGGAATCGTCCTGGTAGACACGACTGGCATAAGCAGAACAGCAACGGAATATGTTTTTCATTCCTTTGCTGTTCTGCTTATGACGCGAGTGTCTGGACGATGGAGCAAGACGAACCTTTTCCCGGAGCCCCTAGAATAACACAAACATCTCGAAACTTAGCCTTCAAGAATAGGGAGCGTTTGTGGAAGAAAAAGGAGCACTGATGTAGTGCTCCTTTCCGCGGTTATTTTCTTAAGGCTTGGAGAAAGTCTTCTTTAAGGTCTTCAATATCTTCAAGTCCAATGGATACGCGGACGAGTCCATCTGTAATACCCAGTTCTGCCCGTCGCTCTTTAGGAATAGAAGCGTGAGTCATCATTGCAGGGACTGAAATCAGACTTTCTACAGCTCCAAGACTTTCTGCCAACGTGAAATATTTTACGTTCCGGAGAACCTGGTCCGCTTTTTCTCCACTGCCGACATCAAAGCTGATCATCCCCCCATTACCACGCGCTTGTTTTTGATGTATATCGCTTCCTTTATGCTGGTCGAGGCCAGGGTAATAAATATCTGTTACTTCCGTGAGATCTTGCAGAAACTCTACGAACTGACGAGTGTTCTCCTCAATTTCTTCCATGCGGATCCCAAGTGTTTTAATTCCTCTCATAAGGAGCCACGAATCCTGAGGTCCTAAAACTCCCCCCGTCGAATTCAATACAAAATGGACATCTTCCGCCAACTGCTCATTATTTACAACGACGAGACCAGCTACGACATCGCTATGTCCCCCTAAATATTTGGTGGCACTATGCAAGACGATATCCGCACCTAGTTCAATCGGATTCTGCCAATATGGCGTGCTAAAGGTATTATCAACGATAAACGTCAAGTCTTTTTCCTTCGCCAGATCAGACACTTTTTCTAAATCTGTCACTTTAAGCAACGGATTGGTTGGTGTTTCCACATAGATGGCTTTTGTACGATCGGTGATGGCTGAATTAATATTTTCCACGTCGCTTGTATCAATGAAGCTTGCTTCTAGTCCAAAACGGTTGATGATCTTAGATACAAGACGATACGTTCCACCATACACATCATCGGTGAAAATCACATGATCTCCATGATTAAAAGTCATGAGTACAGCTGTTATGGCGGCCATACCTGATCCAAAAGCAAACCCTTTGTGACCGCCTTCTAAATCCTTGATTAGTTCTTCCAATGCAAAACGCGTCGGATTTCCTGTTCGAGAGTATTCATATCCCCGGTGCTGTCCGACTCCGTCTTGTTTGTAAGTACTTACCTGATAAATAGGGACGCTTACAGCTCCTGTCTTTTCATCCCCTGTGATCCCCCCATGGATCAGCTGTGTTTTCTTCCTCATATCCTCACTCCTCATATATACCTTGACTTAAATAACGTTCGCTACTGTCTGGAAAAATGGTTACGATTCTTACTCCCGGCTTCGCCTGTTCGGCTTCTCTCAAAGCAGCTTCAAAAGCCGATCCAGATGAACTCGCTACGAGCAAACCTTCATTTAAAGCAAGCTCCTTCACACGTCGGAAAGCTAGCTCATCAGAAATGGTATGAACCGCATCAAAATAATCAGCGTCCATATAGAAAGGAAGAAACTCCATCCCTATACCTTCTGTACGATGTGGTCCAGCTTCTCCTCCATTTAAAATGGATCCTTCCGGTTCAACGATTACGGTTTTGACATTCTCCATTCGCTCTTTTAAATACCGGGAAGTCCCCATAAATGTCCCACCTGTACCAGCACCAGCGACGAAAATATCAAAATCCCCATCCATATCCTTATATATTTCCGGCCCGAGGGTTTCAAAATAAGCTTCTGGATTCGCTTGATTATGAAACTGCTGAGGGCTGAAAGAATGAGGGATTTCTTTACACAGTTGTTCGGCCTTCTCTATGGCACCCTTCATTCCTTTTTCAGTAGGAGTATTTACGACTCTTGCCCCTAGTGCTCTCATCAGAGTCTGTTTTTCCTGACTGAATTTTTCCGGTGTAACAAAAATGACGGTGATTCCTCTTCCAATCGCAGCCAGCGCAAGACCAATTCCTGTATTACCCGCCGTGGGTTCAATAATCGTCCCCCCAGGCTTTAATAATCCACGTTCTTCCGCATCCTCAATCAGTTTTAAACCCAGGCGGTCTTTGATACTACCGCCTGGGTTCATGAATTCAAGCTTGGCAAAAATTCTAGCTTGATTCGGGATTTCGGAATGAGTGAGTTCGATCATCGGTGTCTGACCAATTAGTGATTGTATATTCTTCACGTAACCCATCGCATCCTCAACTCCCGTTAGTTATTGAAAAACTTCCGTCCATTCTTCACGTTTTTCAAGTAATTCTTTCGCCAGTTTCTGTGCGCCTTCCAGACTGTGACTTGCAGCAAATCCACACTGGACTTCGTTGCATGCAGGAACTTCGTCCGCTTCCAACACATCTTGAAGAGTCTTCTCGATGACATTCAGCACGTTCTCATAGCTATCGTCATTAAGAATGGCAATATAAAAACCTGTCTGGCAGCCCATCGGACCAATATCCACAATTCGGTCATGGTGATTCCGGCTGTTTTCTGCCATCAAATGCTCCAGGGAATGAAGGGCAGGCATATCCATATGTTCCTGGTTCGGCTGTTTGATACGAAGATCGTATTTATAAATTTTGTCTCCCTTTTCTCCTTCGGTCACTCCTACTAAACGTACGTAAGGGGCACTAACTTTCGTGTGGTCAAGGTTAAAGCTTTCAACGTTCATTTTTGGCATAGGTTCATTCTCCTTTTTTTGCCTGAATGAGCCAGGCGTATTTGTTTAGTTGTTCAAAAGTTACCTCGAATCCGTTGAGAACAAACATCTCTCTTAGTTCTTCTAGAAATGGGTAGTATTCTTCCTGCAAATCCTGTGCTAAATTTAAAAACCCTTGTTTTTCGGCAGCTTTGATTAGCTGTTGTTTATGTTCCTCGTCTTTAAAGATGGTATCTATAAAAACTACTTCCCCCTCATCTTCAAGACGATTTCGAAAGCTCTGGATAGCTTCAACTTTCTCACTAGTCGTCAAATGATGAAAAGCGAATGAACTGATAATGGACCGGATAGGCGTTAAGAGTTCCGGATACTCCAGAAAGTTTCCATCATAGATAGCAGCTTCCGGGCATTTGACTTTAGCGATTCTCCGCATTTCAGAAGATGGCTCAATCCCAAGTACGACCTTGTTTTGATCGATCACCTTCCTCGTCAAATTTGCTGTACCCACTCCGAATTCCATGACAGGGGATACGGAAAGCTCGGCTAAACGCTTCAACATTTCATCGTACCCTTCAAACACTTCACGATATTCCGGATCTTTACCAGCTACTGTATCGTCATATGAACTTGCCCATTGGTTGAACAGGTCGACGAATTCCATCCCCATAAATTTCATCTCTCCTCATTATTTATAATTCCAATGCGTTAACTCGGAATTATGTTTATAATGTATCATATTTCAAAACTACCCTCAATGTTATTCTTTTTTAAACAGTAATTTTTTTCTGATAAAAGAACAGCAAAAAACCAGAGTCTAGAAGCGACTCTGGTTTCATTATCTTCTTCGTTTTTTAGGGCGTGGCGCTTTTTCTTCCTCTTTATCTCTTTTTCCTGGAGAAAGATTCTCCATAGATCTTCTTTCTAACTTTTGTTTGATGTGCTGTTCAATTTGTTTAAGCGCTGGCTTATCTTTAGGCGCGGCAAAAGTAATCGCCAATCCCTTGCCACCAGCTCTCCCAGTCCTGCCGATCCGGTGGATATAACTTTCAGGATCCTGGGGAATGTCATAGTTGAAAACATGAGTGATGCCCTCTACGTCGAGTCCCCTGGCTGCTACGTCTGTAGCGACAAGGTATTGAATTTTAGCATCACGGAATCGCTGCATCACTTTTTCCCTTTTGGCTTGAGAAAGATCTCCATGCAGCTCATCTGATTCATATCCTTTGGCAGTCAGCGCATCATTCAGCTTTTTCGCTCTGCGCTTAGTTCTACAGAAAATGACCGCAAGAAATGGTCTGTGTTCACTCATAATTTGGATAAGAGAATCTTGTTTTGCTCGATCGGTCGTTTCATATAACAATTGCTTAATATTGGAGACCGTCACTTTTTCCTCTTTTACTTCAATCCGTTCTGGGTTATGTGTGATTTTCTTTGCTAATGAATGGACTTGTGAGGTAATTGTCGCTGAGAATAACATCGTTTGCCTTTCTGACCCGCACTGACTGATAATATCCTGCACATCTGGGAGAAACCCTGCTTCCAGCATTTGATCGGCTTCATCGATGACCAACTGATGGATATGAGTCAGTTCTACTGTTTCCCGTCTTAAATGATCCAATAAACGACCTGGAGTTGCGATGACTACATGGGCTTTGCCATTCAATTTATTCGCTTGTTTTGCTACATCCTGACCACCATACACCGCCAGCACATGAGTTTCCTCATTTTTAAGCTTGTTCACTTCATGAGTAATCTGCAGTGCAAGCTCTCTCGTAGGAGTGATGATGACTGCTTGAACTGCCTCAGAAGATGGATCAATTTTTTCTAAGATCGGCAATACAAAGGCGAAAGTTTTCCCTGTTCCTGTCTGAGCTTGAGCAATAATATCTTTTCCATCCATTAAAGGCGGAATCGCACGTTCCTGAACAGGAGTCGGAGAGGCAATCCCCTGTCGCTTCAGTTTTTCAGTCAACTCTTTCGATATTCCTAATTTTTCAAATGGTTTCATCTATTTTTCACTACTTTCAATAAAATTAAATCCAATATTTATTTCGCATAGGCTCCCCTTAGTGGAAGACTCAGTTTCGAGACTTTTGTTGAGCCGAGGGACTGCGCAGAATAGCTCACTTTCCGCGGGAGCGCCATTCCCCTCTGTCCCTTTGCTATTTAAGAAGCTCGAGACTACTTCTCGATTAATCAGCTATTCAGTGTGATGGGAGTCTAAGGTTAATCCTCCCAAGACGATGCACTTGAACCCTGATATCTTCACATAGAGCGTTTTTTGCCTACAACAACCGGGATAGCGGCACAACTTGCAACTTGGTATAGGGGTTCGTTATCCCCTTCATTGAACATGACCATTCCTTTATTGTACCTGAAAAAGGATCGTTATGTTAGGATTCGTGAAAATTGATGGAGAGATGTTTGTTCATCAATTCAGCCATTTTCCATATAGTTATAAAAAGGACTGTTAAAAAGGGGGGCTCCTATGGACGTTAAAGTAAGAAGTGGCGACACCCTGTGGTACTACTCAAACCTTTTCAACGTACCGTTGGATTTAATCATAGATTCGAATCCACAAACGGGACCATCTTCGCTTCAGATCGGACAAACCATTCGCATCCCTGGCTATGAAACGAGCCAGTACCGTGTACAAGCCGGCGATACCTTTTGGAAAATTGCCAGTGAGCGTCGAATCTCTTTGGACGCCATCGCATTGTTAAATCCTTCTGTCAATCCTAGAATGCTGCAAATCGGTGGGATTTTATCCCTACCCGTTCAAATATCCTATCGTGTGGTCGATGGAAACCGCCCTTATGACTTTAATGTATTAACAAATGATTTAAATGAACTTTACGAATTATACCCATTCATTAGGAGACAGACGATTGGAAATAGTGTGATGGGGAAAAATCTTGTAGAACTTCAAATCGGCCGTGGTCCGAAAGTAGTTCATTGGAATGGTTCATTTCATGCAAATGAATGGATTACCACTGCCGTCATCATGCAGTTTTTAAATGACTACTTGCTTGCTTTAACTAATAAAGAGACCATTCGAGGGTTAGAAATTCATCCTTTTTACGATGAAGTGACACTTTCCATTGTTCCTATGGTTGATCCTGATGGCGTTGATCTCGTTCTGAACGGACCACCTGATGGGGAATTTGGAGAGTTGGCATTAAGTATCAATGATGGGAATACTGATTTCTCTGGATGGAAAGCAAATATACGGGGAGTAGATTTAAATAATCAGTATCCAGCTAAATGGGAAGTGGACGCTGCAAGGAAACCGACTTCCCCTGCACCAAGGGACTTCCCTGGCTACCAACCGTTAACAGAGCCTGAGACGGTTGCCATGGCTGAGCTTGCGGGTGCCCGTAACTTTGAAAAAATGTTGGCTTTCCACACCCAAGGAGAAGTGATTTATTGGGGGTACGAAGGACTTGAACCCCCTCGTTCCATGACGATTGTCAATGAGTTTGAAAGAGTAAGCGGATACAAACCCATCCGTTATGTAGATAGCTTTTCAGGCTATAAGGATTGGTTTATTCAGGAATTTCGGCAACCGGGATTTACTGTAGAATTAGGGATGGGGGTAAACCCTCTACCCCTCGAACAGTTTGATGAAATCTATCAGGAAACGATAGGGATTTTTTTAGCAAGTTTATACATGTAGGCGTACTCAGCATCAACGCCTGACCGCTTTGTCACTTTCCACTGCAAACCCCCTGCGGATTTAAATGTCTTCGCAGGGGGGTAGCTGTTTTTAAAAGTCTTTTTTGTCCATATGACCATTGTGCTCCTTGATCACTTCAACAGCTCGATCGTACTCTTCTTCTTTAATAGAAAAATGAAGCACGTGAGTTAAATGCTTTTTATCAGAAAGTGCACTATCCTTGTCATGTTTAGGTGAGACAACCTCTGTAAAGTTGAATGTTCCTCCCCCGGAATTCGTTGATCCCGCCAGAGGAACAATTGGAGTCATATCTGTATCCTCAGGGATTGCTTCTACTGTATCCTGATCGACCGATAAAGGTTGTAACGATGCTTTTGCACTTTCTGCATCATTTTCTGTGGAAAAGTAAGCTTGAATGGTTTTTGCCATACGATCATCCCTCTCTCTATAAGGTGGTATGGTTATATTATCCTTCCCTTCGGCTTTTCAAACCTTTGACTCCGTATTGATGCGGACATACAAAAAACACCTCTATTAAGAGAGGTGTTCTTTTGCGAGTTGAATTTGCTTTCGCACTTGATCGAAACCTGTCCCACCCTCACTGTTCCGTGCAGCCACGACTTGATTCGGGTTCAGTTTATCGAAAATATCCACTTCAAAGAGCGAGGAAAAATCCTGGTATTCCTCCAGGGTTAAATCCAACAAGTATTTCTTTTGTTGAATTGAATACAAAACAATTTTCCCGATCACTGCATGCGCTTCTCTGAACGGCATTCCTTTAACGGCCAAATAATCAGCGATATCTGTGGCATTCGAATAGTCTTCATTGACAGCATTCTTCATTTGATCCCCTTTAACCTGCATTGATGCAAGCATCGGAGCCAGCAGCGATAATGCTCCTTCAAGGGTTTCAACTGTATCAAACATCCCCTCTTTATCTTCCTGCATATCTTTGTTGTAAGCGAGAGGCAGTCCTTTAAGCAATGTAAGCAACCCCATCAAATGGCCATAGATCCTACCTGTTTTTCCACGGAGAAGTTCAGGTACATCAGGGTTTTTCTTCTGAGGCATGATGCTTGACCCCGTACAAAAAGCATCATCCAATTCAACAAACTGAAACTCCTGGCTTCCCCACAAAATCAGCTCTTCAGACAAACGTGAGATGTGTGTAATCATAATAGAAGAAACAGATAAAAACTCAAGAATGAAATCACGATCACTGACAGCATCCAATGAATTCGGATAAGGCTGATCGAACCCTAAAGCATCCGAGGTCATTTGTCTATCAATTGGATAAGGTGTGCCCGCAAGAGCCGCAGCTCCAAGCGGAGACCAGTTGACCCGCTTCAAACTATCCTGCAAACGCTCCTTGTCTCTTTCAAACATCCAAAAATAAGCCATTAAATGGTGACCAAACGAGACGGGCTGAGCGCGCTGCAAGTGGGTGTACCCTGGTAGAATCGTCTCCACATGATTTTCCGCCTGTGCAACCAGGGAAGATTGAACGGCTTCAACAAGCTCCATCAATTCTTTTGTTTTTTCACGTAAATAAAGGTGCATATCTGTGGCCACTTGATCATTCCGACTTCTGCCGGTATGCAACTTTCCACCAACAGGTCCAATCTCATCAATGAGCAATTTTTCTATATTCATGTGAATATCTTCATGCTCCACAGAAAAGGTGACGTCCCCATTCTTCACTTTCTCTTGAATCGTAAGTAACCCTTCCTTTATTTGAATCACTTCGTTCATTTGAATAATGTCGCAGGCACCAAGCATTTCCACATGAGCCATACTACCCTCGATATCCTGAAGCGCAAGTTTTTGATCAAAGTTGATGGAAGAGGTGTACTCTTCCACCAACTTATTTGTAGGCTTTGTAAACCGACCGCCCCACAATTTAGTCATGCTGGCTCACCACCGCTTGATCCAGTAACTTCTCTCCTTTATGAACGTCCGCATGTACTTTCGTCGGCAATCCCCATAATTTAATGAACCCGACAGCGGCATTGTGATCAAACGCATCTTCTTTTGAATAGGTGGATAGCTCTTCATTATACAGACTTACCGGTGATTTCTTACCAATCACGGTGTGGTGGCCCTTGAACAACTTCACTTTCACCGTACCGGTGACGACCTGCTGCGTAGAGTCAATGAATGCAGATAGAGCCGGTTGTAGTGGGGAATACCATAAACCATCGTATATGATCTTGGAAAGCTGCTGATCCACACTTGCTTTATATTGGGAAACTTCTCTTGTTTGTGTCAAAAATTCCAGCTCTTTATGGGCATTGATTAAAATCATTGCTGCAGGGTTTTCATAAACTTCTCTTGATTTAATTCCTACCAGACGATTTTCAGTATGATCAATTCTGCCAACCCCATGCTTGCCACCAAGTTCGTTCAAGTACTCAATTAAAGGCACAAGATCCATTTTCTCACCGTTTAATGAGACAGGCTTTCCTTCAATGAAATCAATCTCAATGGTCTCCGGCTGATCGGGAGTCTCTTCAATTGGATTGGTCCAGGCATATGCAGCTTCAGGAGCTTCTTTCCAAGGATCTTCAAGGACTCCAGCCTCACAAGCACGTCCCCAGATGTTTGCATCAATAGAGAATGGGTTTTCAAGATTGACAGGAACCGGTATCCCTTTCTCTTCTGCGTAAATGATTTGTTCATCACGTGTCATTCCCCATTCACGAACAGGGGCGATAACTTCAAGATCAGGATTCAACGCTTGGATAGAAACCTCAAAACGGACCTGATCGTTCCCCTTTCCTGTACAACCATGAGCGACAGCAACCGCCCCTTCCTGCTCTGCCACTTCAACGAGCAGTTTAGAGATGAGCGGACGAGATAGAGCAGAAGATAATGGATATTTCCCTTCATACAGCGCATTCGCTTTTAAAGCCGGCATCAAGTATTCCTCAGCCAATATCTCTTTGGCATCTACCATAATTGCTTTGATTGCTCCTACATCCAGCGCCTTTTTACGAATCGTTTCCAAGTCTTTCCCTTCACCGACATCCAATCCTAAAGCAATGACATCATACCCATACTTTTCTTGGATCCACTTTACAGAAATCGATGTGTCCAATCCACCGGAATAAGCTAATACTACTTTTGGTTTTGTCATATGAATAACCTCCTCAATTATTGTCCATAAAAAAATCCGTCTCCTACCTGGGGTAAGAGACGGATTTTGAATCATCCGCGGTGCCACTCTCATTGTCTTTATATCAGACCAACTCGAAGCTGATAACGGGGGCTCCCGGTTCTGGCTACTCTTTTCACCGAACATCTCAGAAGTGCGTTTCCGTATCAATCCGTCACCAGGCTTCCACCGCCCCCGGCTCGCTGTCGATCAGATACATACGTACTTTCTTCGTCCATGAATGTATTTTTATAACTAATTGTTTATAATTATACAAAATCATATGCAGAAGTCAACACATAAAATACATTCAAATAAAAAGTTTTTCAGATTACCATTTTCATAACCCCTTCATACACAAACGCTCCCTTTAGTTGAAGATTCAGTTTCGAGACTTTTGTTGGGTGGATCGGGCTGCGGGGAATAACTCGCTTTCCGCGGGAGCGCGGTGAGCCTCCTCGGACTGCGTCCTGTGGGGTCTCACCAAGCACTTTTATCCCGCAGGAGTCTCGCCATTCCCCTCCGCCCACTTGCCGGAGGAAACTCTCGAAACTACCTTTCAGCAATAGGAGCTTTTATGGTTGAGAATCCTATATCAACGCGGTTTAAGCAGGATTTATAACAGTTTTAGGCAGGTAATATAAGAGGGATTTCTAGAACCTCATATGGCAAAGGGGCGTAGGGAAACGGTGAGACTCCTGTGGGAAGTGCGTGGTAGATGAGACCCCGCAGAGCGTTAGCTCGAGG
>NZ_JAYLVQ010000006.1:0-2377 GCF_035818575.1 Halobacillus sp. HZG1 | reverse complement strand
ACAGGTGAGACCCCGGAAGGCGTAGCCTGAGGAGGCTCACCGCCCGCCCCATGGAAAGCGAATCGTTTCCCGGAGGCCCTAGAATTACACAAAAGTCTCGAAACTGAGTCTTCCACTAAGGGAGCTTTTGTGGAATTGTTTTATTGATTAAAGAAAGAGGACCATATGATCTTCGTCTAAATAGCGATCAGGTAGTTTGATGGCTTTTTCCTCTGTGCCATATGTCTGGAAGCCGAGCTTTTTATACAGCTCCTGGGCTGGGTGATTATCTGTAACTACACTCAAGTGAAGTACTTCCAGCTCGATGGCCCTTGCAAATTGAATCAACTCTTCAACCAAGAGCTCCGCACCACCTTTGCGTCTGTGTTCTTTAGTTATGTACATGGCTACAATGGAAGCTTTGTGGGAAAACTTTGGATGAGTTTCTTTCACTAATGTGACGACACCTGCGAGCGTTTCCTCAACAAATAGCCCGAACGTACGGGAGGTTTCACCTTCCAATCGTTCAGCAGTTGTGTTGATTGGATCTGGCCGTTGTTTTTCTTGTTCATATGTAGTGATAAACGCATCAGGGTTGGTGAGTAGCGCTTCTAGCCTTAAATCGTAATATTCTTTAGCATCCGCTTGATTCAATTCACGTACTTGCATAATCAATGACCTCCTTCGGTTGTTCCTAGACTAGCGAAAAACTATGGTAAAGTAAAGAGAGAACGTATTTAATGACGGAGGTAATCTCATGACTGAAAAGGAAAAAATGCTGGCAGGCGAATTGTATAAATCCTGGGATGAAGAGTTGACGTTGGAACGGTCCCGTGCTAAACAACTGATGTATCAATTGAACCAGACAAAAGATACAGAAGACCATTATCGTAAGCAGCTTATTCATGACCTTTTTGGTACGATTGAAGGGGAGATGGGACTCGAACCCCCATTTTATTGTGATTATGGTTACAATATTCATGTAGGTGACGGTTTTTTCGCTAATTACAATTGTGTATTTTTGGACGTCTGTGAGATTCGTATCGGGAAAAGAGTATTGATTGGCCCGAATGTACAATTGTATACAGCCACTCATCCAATGGAGCGTGAGACAAGGGCAAGTGGATTAGAGTCAGGTAGGCCGATTACCATTGGGGACGATGTATGGATCGGAGGAAGTGCTGTCATCAATCCTGGAGTAACAATTGGAGAGAACGTCGTGATTGGCTCAGGGGCAGTGGTGACGAAGGATGTTCCACCGAATGTGTTTGTAGCTGGAAACCCTGCCAAGGAAATTCGAAGGGTGGATTAAAATCATAAGGGTAGTCGTTCCTCCAATTTTTCGTTATCATACTAGAGGGTGCATGCATACGTAATAGAAAAAGAGAGGATTGAGCAAATGATCAAACGTAAGAGTCAAAGAGAAATTGAAAAGATGCACGAAGCAGGGAAGCTTCTTGCTAGTGTTCATAAACAATTACGCACGTTCATTAAACCTGGTGTAACCACTATGGAAATTGAAAATTTCGTTGAAAAGTACTTAGCTGAACGTGGAGCTACTGGAGAGCAGAAAGGCTACCAAGGATATGAATTCACTACATGTGCTTCCATCAATGATGAAATCTGTCACGGTTTTCCAAGGCAGGAACAGCTAAAGGAAGGCGACATCGTGACAATCGATATGGTTGTTAACCTAAATGGCTTTCTTGCTGATTCTGCCTGGACGCATGCCGTTGGAGAGATTAGTGAAGAAGCTCAAAAATTGATGGATGTCACGAAAACTTCTCTATATAAAGGGATTGAGCAGGCTGTTCCTGGGAAGCGCATCGGCGATATCGGTCACGCTATTCAATCCTATGCAGAAGGAGAAGGTTATTCGGTCGTCCGTGATTTCACAGGACATGGAATTGGTGATTCCATTCATGAAGATCCTTATATTCCTCACTTTGGTGCAGCTGGAAAAGGGGCGCGTTTGAAAGAGGGGATGGTCATAACGATTGAACCGATGATAAACATCGGTGCATGGGGCAGTCAGATGGACGAAAACAACTGGACAGCGCGTACTGTTGATGGTTCACTTTCTGCTCAATACGAGCACACCGTCGCTATTACAAAAGAAGGTCCAATGATTCTTACCGAACAGGACGAAGAATAAGCAAAAAAAAGAAGGCTCTCACTGAGCCTTCTTTTTTTATTAAAGAAAATGGCAGGTTTCTTGAAGACTCAGTTTCGAGACTTATGCTGAGTGGATGGGGCTGCGGGGAATAGCTCGCTTTCCGCGGGAGCGCGGTGAGCCTCCTCGGACTGCGTCCTGTGGGGTCTCACCAAGCACTTTTTTCCCGCAGGAGTCTCGCCATTCCCCTCCGCCCCTTAACCAAGTATGGTTCTCGAAACCACT
>NZ_JAYLVQ010000005.1:0-2262 GCF_035818575.1 Halobacillus sp. HZG1 | reverse complement strand
TGTGTTTATTCCAAACATGATGTAACTTTTAATTTACTTGGTTATGCTAACGGGTACGATAATTCAAAAAGAATATTGCAACTACAGGGGGCGATTATTCAATAAGAATAGTCGTCCTTTTTATTATTTCCTAAAACTAATCCCCGTTTAGAATCGTTAAATAGAGCAGGAGGGTTGAAAATGGAAGAGTCGATTGAGAAGTTTATGGAATATCAAGATAAAGAGCGTGCCATTCAAGAAATCATGGACACTTATGGCCAGTCTGTGCTCCAACTGGTCTATTCATATGTGAAGAACCAAGCGATCGCAGAGGATCTAACCCAAGAAATTTTCATGAAGTGCTATAGGAACTTACATAAGTATAATGGCAAGTCAAAAATTAGGACGTGGATATGGACCATTGCGATAAATCATAGTAAGGATTATCTGAGAAGCTGGTATAACCGTAAAGTGGTGGTATCTGAAGAAAAGGTAATGCACGCTGAACAAAAACACTTAAGCACAGAGGATGAAGTTATTCAAGGTTACGTGGACAAAGAACTGGTGACTTCCATTATGGAGTTACCTGCGAAATATCGTGAGGTGATCTACCTTTACTATTACGAAGAAGTGACGACAAAAGAAATGGCTAAGGTCTTGAAAAAGAATGAAAATACTATAAAAACCCGATTGAAGAGGGCGAAAGTAATTTTAAAAGAAAAATTAGGAGGGAGTCTGTAATGGAAGAGAGGTTGAAGAAATTAAAAAATTCTCTGGACAAGCTTGAATTTCACAATCTTCAATTTAGCGGGAAGCTCAGGGAAGGAATTCAGAAAAAACTCGAGTATGAGAATGAGGGAGAAGAAAGTGTCTTACTTTCTATTTTTCAGCTATTGGTCCAGGAGAAAACAGGCTTTACACTATCTAAGCATTTGAGAGCCAGAGGGATTGTGAGGTTTGAAGATCATGAAGGACATTTGTACACAATCCTTCATAGGTTGGAACAGAAAGGATATACCCATTCAGGATGGAAAGAGGATGGGGGAAAGTATTATGTTCTGACGAAGAAAGGTAAAAAGCTCTTAAATAAATATGAACGCGCCCCCGATAATCTGGCTGTTATACGCTCTTTAACAGAGGTGCTGGAATTATGAAAATGGATAAAAATCATTATATTGAGCATGTAAAGAAGTTTATTAAGAATAAAGAAGCGAAACGAGTGGTTTCTCAAGAACTGACTTACCATATCGTACAGGAGAAACAAAGGCTGACTAAAGATGGGCCGCACTCCGAAGAAGGGGCGGAAGAAGAAGCAGTCAAGCGGATGGGGAACCCAATTGAAGTAGGGAAAAACTTTAATCAGCTGTACCGTGACAAAACAGACTGGTGGATGGTGTTTCTATTATTGATGAGTGTGGGGATTAGTTTTCTCCCGGTTCTTGTTTTCAATCAGGACTTTGGTTATCTCCTCGAAAGTAAATTCGTCTACACTTTTATGGGAATTGGAATAGCTACAGCTCTCTTCTTCTTAGATTATCGAAAGCTACAGAAGTGGGGGTGGGTCTTTTATGGGGCTGGGCTGTTGGGAGTGTATTATCTCATCAATGGGCCCGTTTCGTATCTGGTTGGACAACCAGTATTGGAAGTTGGACCGTTTTCTATCCGAGGGATTTACTTCATCCCCCTTTTCATTCTTGGATTTGCTTCTTTCTTTTCTAGTCCTAAAGCAAAGCTATGGAAGGCTTTGATAGTGTTGTCAATTCCACTTTACCTTTACCTAAATACTTACGATCTTATTTCGACGGGGATTCTTATCATCCTGTTTTTTTCCATGGCATGGTTTATTAACTTAAACCGAAAAGCACTGGCAGGAATTATTTGTGGAGGTAGTGGTGCTATTGCTTTATATTTATGGTTAGCACCAATTAAAGAATATCAGCTCGTTAGGCTTTTTTCTTTCCTACACCCTGAAGATTATCCTGATTCACAAGGGTATGTCTATCTCCGGGTTCAAGAAATGCTTTCTAATACGGAATGGTTTGGTCGAGGCGGAAACCTTGAAAATCTTCCATCAGGCCATACAGACTTCGTATTGGTAAGTTTAACGTACAACTATGGTTGGATAATATCATTTATCACCATTCTTGTACTCTTATTATTGATGGTGCGGCTGGTTGTTGTGAATCTAAAGATCAGCGATAGGTTTGGAAAAATGCTCATTACTGGGGGACTAACTTTTTATTCGGTTCCTTTTCTTTATCATCTTCTAATGTCCTTTGGATT
>NZ_JAYLVQ010000004.1:0-16814 GCF_035818575.1 Halobacillus sp. HZG1 | reverse complement strand
ACGTGAAAAAGTAGAAACGTACATGTATTACTACAATTATTGTCGACCTTTTAAAAAACTAAACTGCCATACTCCAATTGAATTCAGAGTAATGGCAGCCTAGGTGTTTTATTGAGTCTTATTTAACTGTGTCACTCCATTCTGGAGGGGAGGTTCTTTTTAGTCAGCGATGGTTTTGGTATCTTCAACAATTTGTTCAAACGGGACTTCTGTGTTTCCTTTATATTTTTTCACGACCATTCCTTCTTCGTTAATCAGGTAGAAGGCTGTTCCATGAATGACCTGATCGTTCCCTTCCGTTTTAACTGCAGAAGTTTTGAAGCTCTCTTGAGCAAACTTAGAAATTTCTTCTTGTGTATATTCTGTAATAAATGACCAGTTGCTATGATCCACTCCATACTTCTTGCCAAATTCTTTTAATACTTCAGGAGAATCAACGGTCGGATCTACACTGAAGGATACAATTTCAGCATCGACGCCTTCCTCTTTTAACTGCTCTTGAACTTTTACCATGTTACGTGTCATGGGCGGGCAGACCGTATTGCAGTTCGTAAAGATGAAATTCGCGAGCCAAACTTCTCCTTCCATATCATCGGTGGAAAAGCTCTCCCCTTCCTGGGTCGTTCCTTCAAAAGATTGGACTTCCCAATCCAGAGTATCCTCAAGTTCATTCGATCCGCAGGCGGCTAAGAAGACGATTGCTCCTGCGAATAAGCTAAGTAATAGAAAACGTTTCATTTGGTTTCCCCTTCCGGACATTATGATACAGGTCTAGTTTACGCCTGCATCAAAGTAAGGTCAATCGAACCTTAATATATTCGGTAAATGGACATAATTTCAGTCCCTATGGGAATGCTAAGGTTCCATGAATATCGGATAGGGGATGAAAATCCATGCCTTATTTTACAGAGAAATCCGGAGCACAATTATTTTATGATGATCGGGGAAATGGGGAAGCGATCGTTTTTCTTCACCCGCCTGGGATGGGGCGAAAAGTATTTAAAATGCAGCACTCCCTTGCCAGGGAGTTTCGTGTCATTTTTCCTGACCTCAGTGGAAATGGAGATTCGGAAGTGATCTCGCATGCTCCTGATGTTTCCATGTACGCAAGGGAGGTCCTCCAGCTCCTTGATCATTTGAATCTGGACCAAGTGGTAGTTGTCGGCTATTCGTGCGGAGGGATGATCGCCCAGGAATTTGCACTCACCTTTCCTGAACGTACGAAAGCAGTCATTCTTGCAGGCGGCTTCCCGAAGGTAGCCACAGGTGGACTCCGGTTTGAGTTTTTAGGAGGAATGTACTGGGTGGATAAAAGCCCGGAAACTCTTGCCAAATTGCTTAGTCACTCTCACTTCAAAGATGTGGATATTAAACGTGAACTGAATGAACATATGGCAAAGTCTGACCCGGAATGCTGGTACACTTATTACAATCGTGCTCTTTCGTTTGATTGCAGCGGGCGGTTGGAAAGACTGACTCAACCTTTGTTGCTCGTGTATGGAAATAAAGAGTTCTGGATTAATGAACATTCTAAATACTACAGCGTTTGTCCTCATGTGAAAATGGAAGTTATTGAACATGCCTATCATCAGACTCCCGCTACCCATTATGACCGTTTCAATGACGCATTGATCCGTTTTGTACATGAAGAAATATAAAAAAGCAGAGGAGTGATTATCCTCTGCTTTTCCTATTTGCCCAAGTCGAAGGTATAGCCCAATCTATGAGCGTATACCATCTTATTCACAGTAACGGTGATTTCCTCTGCGTTCCTTAAAGCGGGAGACTGGAAGTGGATGTCTCCTCTATTATCGTGCCCCCAAATATTAGCCTCTGTCGTTTCGCCTTCATTCGTAACGACTTCTATAAATTTCTCCCGTTCTTCCTCGAGGCTATTCATCGGGGCGAGTTGAGCACCGACCAATTTTTCTTCTTGATCCGCTTCATGGGGTTCATACTTGAGTTGAAGATTCATATTGGTTCCGGAAAATGAATCGACCTGCTCAAGGATGATATCTGTATTGTAAGCTTCTCCCACTTTTTCATTCAACACGACAGATTCGTTTGAATGATCTTTAAACTGAGTCATATCGACGGTGAACGAATAAGGTGTATCATCATGGATGTGAAGAGACCCAAGTTCAAGGCTCACGGCTTCTGTAAGTGGTTCTGATGGCGGCTGGAACCAGGCTTCATACACATTTTCTTCTTCTGTCTCGTTTAGATAAAGCCTGACAGGGTGTTCGGATCCTTCCTCCGTTTTTATTAAAGCATGCACGGACTGACCGATTTCTTTCCCTTCTGCCTTTATCTTCATTTTTACGTAGCTTGAGGCCACGCCGATATTGACGGATGTCGGTTCCACTGTGACCAGGTCATCTGCGTACACCTCGTCTGTTGTATAACTTTGAAGCACATGTCCATCCTTGTCATGGAAATAACGGACAGGCATTCCTTTAGTTTCGATCGTACGATGATCAATCCGAAGATTGAAGGAAGTTAAGAACTTTTGATCATAATCCTTTATATCATGGGGGTCAAAATTATACCCCCATTCCTCCGTAATGGGAGGGAGCTGAATGAGACCGTACACTCGATTTTCAAACACAACCGTATCCCTAGGGTGGAGGGGTTGTGAATGCTGCTGGAACGATTGTTGATCGCTCCCATTCATGGACTCGATGTTTATACCTTCTACAGATGGCGGTTGGACGAGGTACTTGGTTTCTTCATCATCCTTATCTTTTCTGGTTAATGCAGAAAGGTCGATGCTGTACAATACATGGATGGTCGGGCCGCTGTGCCAGACCTCATTGATCTGCATGCGCCCATCTTTATCAGGAATTGGAGTAGACTCCTGAGGGCGGGCCGTTAATCCCTTTTCGCGGGCTAAGGACAACCCGTGAATACGTTCTTCATAAAAATCATTGACTTGTTCATATGTATCGACTTCACGCCACTGAAGAGGGAATTCTTCAAGATCCACCGCTTTCGCTTTTCTCATCGGTGAAGAATCTGTTTTTAGAGCTAACTTATCTTCACTGCTGTCCGTGAAGAAATAGGCCCCTATGGCTAAAACAATCATAGAAACCGTGATTAAGATCCACTTGCTCTTATTGGTGCCTTTCTTCATATGTAAATAACCCTTTCTTTTGGTTTGTTTCTTAATTCCATCCTTAAATCTCTGTCATTTTTCGCATAAGCTTCCGATTGTGGAAGATTCAGTTTCGAGATGTTCCTCGGTTCCTTGCCTGGGTTGAGCGTCGGGGGTGGCTGGGAAGCAACTCGCTTTCCTGTGGGGGAGCGGCGAGCTTCCTTGGGCTACGCCCTGTGGGATCTCGCCGATCTCCTTTCTCCCACGGGAGTCTCGCAGCTTCCCAACCACATAACAAAAGTATCGAAACTGAGTCTTCAAAAATCCTGCCATATTCTTAATAACGTATCTATAATCCCAGCATTCTGGAGATTTTTGTGAAAAATATAGGCGTTCCACTCATATGATAACAGAATTTTCGGTCATTACGGGTTGATGGAACAAAAAAAGTGACCTCGTTAACGAGATCACTTTTTTAATCTTCATCATCGGAATAATGATGATAGAGAGCTTCGCTTTCAGAATGTACTTCTGTATCATCTGTTTGATGAGAAAAAGATTGGTTGTAGCTCAATTTACGATTGAACACTTGCGCCATTTCATTTGACTGCTCAACAGTCCCTCTTCTTTGTTTCTTCTGCTTCATAGACACTTCCTCCTTTTTAGGTAGTTTTCCTCGTGAAAAAAGGATTAAACTTTAGTTCTAATTTTCCGATATTTAGGAAGAGGGGAATAAATTTTTTGGAGTAGGTGAACGGAATGGCTCGGATAATAGATCATCCCTGGGATACACTTAAGCAGCTTTCCATCCCTATATGGTTCTTTGATATTGAAAAAGAAAACATCTATGTGAGTGAAAGATTGAAAGATCAATGGAACCTGGATTCAACCGTGTTGAACAAGCAGGGTTTAATGCGGTTCATACATAAGGATGATGTAGCCTATCTAGACCATCATGCGATGACGAAGAATCGTCATTTTTTTTATATGAATTATCGTTTGTTGAATAATGGGACGTACGAATGGATGAAGGACATGGTCACGCCTTTTTTTGATGAGAATGGATCCATCATTGGATATACAGGTACAGGGGCCCCTGATTCTGCTTATATTGAAGAACTGGACCGGATAAAAAAAGCGGTAGTAGAGATCGGTGATGCATTCCTTTCCTACAATGGACAAGACTTTTTTGATTTTCTCGTGGAGTATTTATCCTCTGTTCTTGGAGTGGAAACCGTGCTGGTTGGAGAATTGACAGGAGAAGCTAAAAGTGAAGTGACAGCTATTTCCTTATCTCACAAAGGAGAGATTAGTTCCGGGCTTCATTATTCGGTAAAAGATACACCTTTTGAGCAAATCATAAGGACTCATGAATGTTATTATCCTAAAGATGTAGGGAGACTGTTCCCAGGAGATATCCTGATTAGAGATTACGGAGTGAAGAGTTATCTTGGCAAAGCGCTGCTTAACTCAGATGGAGATGTGATCGGGATCCTTTCGATCATGGATAATCAGACACAAACCAGCGGTCCATTGAGTAAGGCTCTTTTTCGAATTTTTGCCGATCGGACAGCGAATGAACTATCCCGAATGCAGGCGGAGAAGAAGCTTGAGATGTTGTCTCAGTACGACCCTTTGACTGGACTCATAACGCGCACTTATCTGTCAGGGATTCTTGGAGATGAAATTCAATCCAAGAATGAAAAGGAGAACAACATGGCTCTCTTACTCATCGACATTGACAATTTTAAAATGATCAATGACTCATGGGGGCATGCCAAAGGCGATGAGCTGCTTCGTCAGTTCTCCCGTTATTTGAGGCAGACATTCGCTCAGCATGATGCAGTGATTTCGCGAATCAGCAGTGATGAATTTGTTGTCCTTCTCAAACATGTACAGACCCTCGAAGAGCTAGAGGAAATCAGTGACCACGTTATCCATTCGATGAGACGCCCCTTTCTTATTGGAGAAAAAGAATTCTACAATACGGTGAGTATCGGTGTCACATTCACCAAGTCCCGTATCCGAGGTCATTACAGTGGAGAAACGCTATTACGCCATGCAGATGCCGCGATGCACAAAGCAAAGAGAAATGGGAAAAACCGCTATGTGGTTTATGAAGAAAAGATGAGTGAGCAGATGAGAGAAGAGCTCCATTTGAAGCAGTCCCTTCATCATGCTCTTGATAAAAGTCAGTTTGAGCTTCATTATCAACCGCAAGTGTGCGGGAGAACGTCGAGGGTGATCGGCTATGAATCACTCATCCGCTGGAACCACCCGGATTACGGGTTGTTATCTCCTCATTATTTCATCAGCCTGGCTGAAGAATCAGGGATGATTATAGAAATCGGGGAATGGGTGTTGCAAGAAGCTTGTCTACAAACAAGGAGATGGCAGGTCGAAGATCGAAGGCCGGACTTGAAAATATCGGTGAATTTGTCTGCCCAGCAATTTAAAGACCTGAACCTCCCAGGAAAAGTGCTCCATGCTCTTAATGTCTCCGGGCTTCCACCTCAAAGTCTGATTCTAGAAATTACAGAAACCATGGTCCTTCAAGATTTTGATAGAAGCATAGACACGTTAAACGGGTTGAGGGAAAAAGGAATTCAAGTCCATTTGGATGACTTCGGTGTCGGGTTTTCTTCCCTTAGTTACTTGAATCGGCTGCCAGTGGATGCGATTAAAATCGATCGGTCGTTCATCAATCAAATCAGTGAACGGGGGAAAGATGTGCCAATCGTCAATGCTATCATCAGTATGGCGAAAAGTCTGGGGCTGCAAGTCATTGCTGAAGGTGTGGAAACGAGGGAGCATATTTCATACTTAAAACAAAAAGGCTGCTATGAATACCAAGGCTATTACTTCAGTAAACCTGTACCGGCAAGTCTTGTGAACAACTAAAAAGGACAAGGATGTCCTTTGTGTACTTGCCTCCTGTCTTTTTGTTATTCTTTGGGGGAGTCACCTGCTTTCTTTTCGTAAGGAAGGAAAAGGGAAAATATTAGAGTTGAATTGATTGCCACCATTATCATTCTTGAGATTCTGATCCTTTAAGGGGCTCCTTGAGGGTATTAATATCAAAAATATTTCCTTAGGAATGCCTCAGGCTCAGAGTGTCAAGCTCTGAGCTATTTTCTTTCTGAGAGGTTTTTGGAGGGAGAATGTGCTGTAGGCTGGCAGAATGGAGGAGATCCGTATGGCAGAAATGTTGACGATTTTTGATGAAAGCGGGCGTCCGTATGGAATGAAAGAAAGGGAAAAAGTACATAAGGACGGCGATTGGCATGAAACCTTCCATTGCTGGATGTTCTACAAGGAAGGTGAAACGATCCATTTATTGCTTCAACAAAGAGCGGATCACAAAAAGGACTTCCCGGGCTTGTTTGATATTACTGCTGCTGGGCATATAGAAGCGGGAGAGGACGTGCTGATGGCGGGTGTCCGGGAAATCGAGGAGGAAGTCGGTTTGACAGTAGTACCTGGCGATTTAGTTCACCAAGGAGATTTCAAGGAGGAGCTGAAGGAAGGTGGGCTCATAGACCGGGAGATTTGCCGCATTTACCTCTTCCTTTGGACAAATGACAGGACCTTTACCATTGGAGAAGAGGTGCAGGACATCGTTTCCGTTCCACTGGACGATTTGGAAGGTTTGAAGGATACACGCCAAATCGTGAAGGTGGTCTCTATTCTTAGTGGTGAGGAAAAAGAAGTGACGCGTAAGAATCTTGTCCCACATGAAAAAGGGTATGAACGGTACACCTTTCATGCGATCAGGGAATATGTCGCAAAACTTTGACAATATTCAAGCTTATTCTATATAATTTCTGATTAAGTGATAGAGAGAGGAGACGAACGATGACGAATACATCATTTGATACGAGGATCGTACACCATAAAGCGGATCAACGTCTTGTCCCGAACAGCAAAAGTACCCCGATTTACCAGACGTCCGCCTTTACTTTCAAAGACTTGGATCATTTGGAAAGTTATTATGAGGGAGACAGCCCTTATCTATATACAAGAGAGAGGAACCCTAATACAGATGAACTGGCAGGAACCATTGCGGAACTGGAAGAAGCACCAGCTGGAGTGGCATCTTCCTCTGGAATGTCAGCCATTCTTGCCGGCATTCTCGCGGTGGCCAAACCTGGGGATCATATCGTTGCAGCAGAAGATGTTTATGGGGGATCACACAAGTTGATCACCAAAGAACTTCCTGCGTTCGGCATTGATGTAACGATGGTTTCTTTTTCAAATTTAGACGACGTTTCAGAAGCGATGACGGATCAAACGAAGCTTCTCTATACGGAATCGATTTCCAATCCTTTTTTGCGTGTGGAAGATTTAGAAGGCTTAGTCAACCTGGCTCGTCAAAAGAATGTGAAAACGATGGTTGATAATACGTTCGCCACCCCGTACTTATTACAGCCTTACACGGATGGCGTCGATCTTGTCGTCCATAGTGGGACGAAGTATATTGGTGGTCATAGTGATGTGACATGTGGAGTGCTGGTCGGGAATGAGGATTTGATTCAGGCCGCGACCCAGAAGATTGTCACATTTGGTGCGAATCTAAGCCCGTTCGAAGCATGGCTTACACAACGCGGAGCCAAAACTTTAGGTCTTAGAATGAAGAAGCAATCATACAATGCAAAACAGGTAGCAACCGCCCTGAATGACTATGGCGCGGTCCGGACCGTCTATTATCCTGATAAGGTATCGGAAAAAGGAAACGGAGCCATTGTGACCATCGAACTTAATGATTCGATTGACATAGAGGCGTTCTTCCGTTCACTTGGATGGGTGAAGATTGCTCCTACGCTGGCGGGAGTAGAAACGACGGTTTCTTATCCTGTTCGTACATCTCACCGTGCGTTATCGAACGCTGAGCGCGAGAAAATCGGCATCAATGATTATGTGATTCGTCTTTCCATCGGAATTGAAGATCATGAAGATATTATCGATCAGCTGAAAAGAGCAATAGAAGCTTCAGAAAATTAATTTTTAAAAAAGATTGACTTTTCTGATTCTTATCCGTTATAATTCACAACATAATCAATCAACTGCATACATCTCTTATCAAGAGAGGCTGAGGGAATAGGCCCTGTGAAGCCCGGCAACCTTCAAACAATGGTTTGAAAAGGTGCCAAGTCCTACAGATCAGATTGATCTGGCAGATAAGAGGAGGAACCGAAATGACAAACCCTCTTCTTATTTGGAAGAGGGTTTTTTGCTGTTCGGAAAGAGATCAAGGACCTTTATGCACGCTTAAAACCAACTATTTTTATAAGAATAGGAAACTTATTTGGGGAGGAAACCATCATGACAAATTCATTTGAAAGCTATGATGTAGATACGATTTCTTTACACGGAGGACAATCACCAGATCCAACGACGGGATCTCGGGCGGTGCCGATTTATCAAACGACTTCTTATGTCTTCCATGACACAGAACATGCGCAGAGCCTATTTGCCCTTGATGAGCCTGGAAACATCTATTCCCGGATCGGAAACCCGACTGTTGATGTTTTCGAAAAAAGGATGGCCCTCTTGGAAGGTGGGGTCGCTTCTGTTGCGACAGCTTCCGGGATGTCCGCCATTGCTTTATCCATTCTGAATATCGCAGGATCTGGAGATGAAGTGGTTGCAGCGGCAAACCTGTATGGCGGCACCTATAATTTATTCGCTAACACTTTACCGCGATATGGCATTAAAGTTCACTTTGTTGATCCGGAGGAACCGGAAAATTTCCGCAAAGCGATTACAGAGCGAACGAAAGCGGTCTTCGCTGAAACCATTGGTAATCCAAGTCTTCATGTGCTGGATATTGAAAAGGTAGCGGCTGTCGCTCATGATCATGGCCTTCCGCTTTTGATTGATAATACATTCGCCACCCCTTATACATGCCGGCCTATTGAATACGGGGCCGATATTGTCATCCATTCCGCAACGAAATGGATCGGCGGCCACGGAACGGCCATTGGAGGAGTTGTCGTAGACGGGGGACAGTTCGATTGGGGTAACGGTAAGTATCCCGTTTTCACAGAGCCTGATGATAGTTATAACGGAATCGTCTATACCGCCGATTTCGGAACGCTTGCTTATATCACGAAATTGCGTGTCCAGCTGCTTCGTGACTTTGGTTCTTGTTTGAGTCCTCAGAATGCCTTCTTGTTATTGCAAGGTTTGGAGACACTGCATTTGCGTGTCGCCCGGCATGGAGACAATGCTCAGGAAATCGCAGAATACTTACAAGGTCATCCCGATGTGGAATGGGTGTCGTATCCAGGCCTGCCCTCGCATCCGGCTCATGAGTTAGCCACTCGATATCTTGAAGGAGGATATGGTTCTATCGTTAACTTTGGCATTAAAGGTGGAAGGGAAGCCGGGAGACAAGTGATCAACAACATTTCACTCTGGTCACATGTAGCAAACGTTGGCGATGCGAAATCGTTAATTATCCATCCCGCTTCCACGACTCATCAACAGTTATCCGTGGAAGATCTAGCTGCAAGTGGAGTGACAGAGGAATTGATCCGCTTATCCATAGGGCTTGAATCGAGCAAAGATTTGATCAACGATCTTGATCGGGCCATTGCTAAAGCGACCGGAAGGGAAACGGAACAAACGGCGATTACTGAAAATGACGAAGGTGTCATCAAATGGGCCTTGAGCTCCTCCAAAACCCAGGAAGATGGAGAAACGCGTCCCAAACGTTTAGCGGTTGTCGGATTGAGCGGAAAGCCTTCACGTCCGAGTCATCGCCTAGCTAGAAAAATGCAGAGGATGGGATACCAAATCGTGCCTGTAAATCCACGGGAAACAGAAGTCCTTGGTGAGAAAGCCTATCCTGATCTGAGATCGATTCCATTTAAAGTTGATGTTGTTCAAGTGTTTCGCAGTCCGGAAGCAGCCATTGAAATTGCTAAGGAAGCGGCAGATATCAGGCCGGATGTCTTTTGGCTACAGGAAGGGGTCATCTCACCGAAGGCGGCCCAGATTGCAAGTGAAGCAGGACTTGAAGTCGTTCATAACCGGTGCACGTATAAAGAGGCCCAGCGTTTACGCGGAACCATTGATACGTATGCCTGTGAAATCTAAAAAATAATCATAGAGGAGCGTGTAAGATGGGATTTAAGAAAACATTCATGACGATAGGGTTACTTGCAGCCGTGGGTTTGGTGGGTTGTTCCGGAGATGCAGAGGGGGAGAGTAGCTCACCAGACAAAGTGACGCTCGACTATGCGTATTACTCCCCCACGAGTCTTGTATTGAAAGAGCAGGGATTCGCCGAAGAAGTCTTTGAAGAAGAAGGGATCGAAGTGGAATGGGTCCTCAGTCAGGGAAGTAACAAAGCTCTTGAATTCCTGAATTCCAGCAGTATTGACTTCGGTTCGACCGCCGGTGCAGCGGCTCTCATGGCAAAAGCGAACAATGCTCCTGTCGAATCCATCTATCTATATTCCAAGCCCGAATGGACAGCACTCGTTACGAACCCTGATTCCGGAATATCTTCTGTGGAAGATTTGAAAGGGAAGAAGGTGGCGGCAACACTCGGAACGGACCCTTACATTTTCTTAGTCCGCGCACTGAAGGATCACGGGCTTTCTACGGATGACATTGAGCTTGTGAACCTGCAGCACCCTGAAGGAGCAACGGCACTGGCTAATGGAAATGTTGATGCATGGGCAGGACTCGACCCTCATATGGCCCGGAATGAATTGGAGGGCGGCGCTGAACTTTTCTACCGGAAGCCGGAGTTCAATACTTACGGAACATTAAACGTGCGCTCGGATTATGCCAAGGAGCATCCCGAAGTCGTTAAACAAGTCATTGAAGCTTATGAAAAAGCAAGAAAGTGGACGGTTGAAAATCCAGACAAAGCAGCAAAAATCCTTGCTGAAGAAGCGGGATTGGATTTGGAAGTCGCGAAGAAGAGTCTGGAAAGGAATGATTTATCGAATCCTGTACCAGGAGACGCGTTGACAGAAACCGTTCTTGGAGCAGGCCATGTGCTACAGGAAGAAGAAGTCATCAAGTCAGATGTGGATATTGAAAAAATCACTGAGGAACTCATTAATCCAACCTACGCCGAAGAAGTGATTGAATAAAAGGAGGGAGCGCGTTTTATGTCCAGTCGAACAGAAACGACCGTCCGTCCGGTTTCCAGGGTGAAGAATACGCGTTTTCTAATGAAAAGAAACATCTACGGTTCATGGCTGGGCCTGATCCTTCCCGTTTTCCTTATTCTTTTGTGGGAATATGCTTCAAGGGCAGGATGGGTGGCCCCGCATTTGCTCCCCTCTCCAACGACCGTGGTCGAGGAAATGGCGGCCATGGCTCAGGGAGGAGAGCTTTTAGGGCATATCATCATCACTCTTTATCGTGTTTTTGCTGGATTTATCGCAGGGGCTTTGGCAGCAGTGCTTCTCGGAGCAGCGACGGGTTATGTGAAAGTGATACATCAGTTGCTTGATCCGATGTTGCAGGCACTCAGGGCCATCCCGTCCCTGGCCTGGGTTCCGTTATTCGTTTTGTGGATCGGCATTGGAGAAGCTTCCAAAATCACCCTCGTGGCTGTAGGTGTTTTCTTTCCCGTGTATTTGAATCTGACTGCTGGTATCCAGGGGATTGATCGTAAGTTGATTGAAGTAGGCAGGATTTATAATTTCACGAGTTTTCAGCAAATCAAAAAAATCATTCTGCCAGCTGCCCTGCCTTCCTTTATTATCGGTTTAAGAAGCGGGCTGAGTCTCGGGTGGATGTTCGTGGTCGCGGCTGAACTGCTTGGCGCAAGCCAGGGTCTTGGTTATTTAATGGTGTACGGACAGAACACATCCGCCCCCTCTCTCGTCATTGGGAGCATCATTCTGTTTGCCATCTTCGGAAAAATCACCGATGAAATATTGAAGAGAATTCAGTCGAAGACCCTGAAATGGCAGGACAACTTGGAGAATGCGTCATAAAGGAGGGTGTCTATGTTAGCCGTTGATCATGTATCGCGTGTATTCCAAAACGGAAAAGCGGGATTCAAAAATATTCATCTGCAGTTACAGAGAGGAGAGGTTGTGGGTGTCCTCGGAACGAGCGGTTGTGGCAAAAGTACCCTGCTGCGTGTCCTCTCGGGACTGGATCCACAATATGAAGGGAGCATTCGTACAGAAGCGGAACGTCCGGAAGAAGCTTTCGGGATGATGTTCCAGGAACCAAGGCTTATGCCTTGGTTAACCGTGTTAGATAATGTGACGTTCGGTTTTTCTAAGAAGGAAAAAAGATCACAGGCCTTGGAATTGATTGAAACCGTAGGGCTGCAAGGGTTTGAGAAACATTTCCCTAAAGACCTTTCAGGTGGGATGGCTCAACGCACGGCGATTGCCAGATCTTTGCTCAGTCAACCGGACATCCTGCTTCTCGATGAGCCGTTCAGTGCCCTTGATGCCTTTACAAAAATGCAGCTGCAAGACTTACTTTTGTCAATATGGGAAAAGCGCCAAACGACCACACTGCTCGTCACTCACGACATAGATGAGGCCCTCTACTTATGTGACCGAATTGTAATCATGCGTGGGCAGCCGGGGCAGATCGAGTCTGAAATATTCATCAACCGGCCGAAACCTCGTAAAAGAGGAGATGCGCATCTTGGGGAGTTGAAAGAAGAAGTATTGAAAGAATTGGATTTCACAAAATCATAAGGAGGATCAAGGATCATGGAAGCAGCGATCATTCCACCACAATCAGCAGGTTATAACATTGAGACAGAGTGGCTTGAAGGTGAGTCTTTTGACTGGAACACTGTAAACGCACGTTTCACATGGAATACCACAGGTAAAGTAAATATGGCTTATGAATGTATTGATAGACACGTGGATGAAGGGAACGGGGAACGGATCGCGTTACATTACCTGTCAGACGAAGAAGAATTCACCTACACCTTCTCTGAGCTCAAAAGGGAAGTGAATCGATGGGCCAATGTCCTCCTTCGTTATGGTGTGAAAAAAGGGGATTTCGTTTTCGTCTTTTTACCGAAACATCCATATTGTCATATCGCTATGTTTGCAGCCATCAAGATCGGTGCGGTGGTCGGTCCATTATTTGAAGCTTTTATGGAAGAGGCAGTTAAGGACCGTATCAATGATTGTGAAGGGAAATATTTAATTACAGAGGATTCCTTCCTGGATCGTGTAAACAGGGAAGAGATGCCGAGTCTGTCAACGGTATTTACTATAGATAAAACAGATGGAGCAATTCCCTCTATTACAAGCGAAGCGGAGAAAGCCAGCACCGAACTGGATACGGTGTGGGTGGACCTGGAGGACGGACTCAACATTCATTACACAAGTGGATCGACCGGCAAACCAAAAGGAATCATCCATGCTCATCGAAATATGATTCAACAGTTTCAGACGGGGCGTTGGGTTTTGGACCTGAAAGAAGAGGATGTGTACTGGTGTACGGCACACCCTGGATGGGTGACGGGTACGGTCTATGGAGTCTTTGCTCCTTTGTTGAATGGGGTAACTACAGTCATCCATGGCGGACGTTTTTCAGCAAAGGCATGGTATGAAGTTTTGGAGAAAGCGAAAGTTTCTGTATGGTACAGTGCTCCCACTGCCTTCCGAATGCTGAAAGGACAGTCGGAAGGCGTACATGCCCACTATGATCTCTCTTCTTTACGTCACATTCTAAGTGTCGGAGAACCACTCAACCCGGAAGTCATTCACTGGGCCTATCAAACGTGGGGGTTGAGAATTCATGATACGTGGTGGATGACAGAGACAGGAGCTCAGTTGATTGCCAACCTTCCTACACGACCGATCAAACCCGGGTCCATGGGGAAACCGATCCCTGGTATAGAGGTTGAGATCCTTGATGAAGAAGGAGAGCCCCTACCCCCGCAGGAGACGGGACATCTGGCTATTCGTTCTACCTGGCCATCCATCATGAAAGAAGTGTGGAAGAATCCGGACAAATTCGCTTCCTACTTTCCATTTGGTGAAGACTGGTATTTGGCCGGCGATCTAGCTTACGTGGACGAGGAAGGCTACGTTTTCTTTCAGGGAAGAAGTGACGATATGATCAATTCATCTGGAGAGCGTATTGGTCCTTTTGAAGTGGAGAGTAAATTGCTGGAACACCCGGCTGTACGGGAGTCGGGTGTGATCGGGAAGCCTGATCCACTCCGGGGAGAAATTGTGAAAGCGTTCATTGTTGTTCGTGATGGTTACAAGGACCGTGATGGGTTAATGGAAGATCTCAGGCGTTTTGTGAAAACGGAGCTCGCGGGACATTGCGCTCCAAGAGAAATTGAATTTATCGATGAGCTTCCAAAAACTCAAATCAGCGGGAAAGTTTTGCGGAGGGAATTAAAGAAGCGTGATAAAGTGAATTCTTGATAAAGAACGGCTGTCACACAGACGGCCGTTTTTTTATGCAGACGGATAAAATTATATGCACGAAAAGAAGGGGATTCATGAATATGTTATAAATTCTAAACATTCTCATAATCTAGAAAGAACGAAGGATCCCGCGGTTTCATTGACCATTTAAAGTTATGCAGCTTCATTTGGTAGATAGTTGTATAAGAAACTACCAGCAAATTCTATTCAATTTTCAATCATTCTATGTTATAATTTATAAAGCACATTTACACCCGCGTTGGTTGCAACCATCTATGCCGAGCCTGAAACACATTCTTCAAGGCTCTAATGTAACAAAACCCATACTATTAGTAAGTCTTTTTTTAATGTTTTCTGATGTGGTTAGGCCCATGTCGCCTTTGAAATTTTTCACTTTTTAAACAAAATAATAAGTAAGCGTTTTCATAATGTTGTAGGAGGTAACTTCATGAAACTAACAACCAAGATTTTTATAGGTTTGATTCTTGGTGCTATTGTAGGCCTGGGTCTTCATTTAGCTGCACCGGATCTGTTCAGTACGTTAGATGCTTATGTTTTTGGTCCTTTAGGTACGGTATTCTTAAATCTTATTAAAATGCTCGTTGTACCGATCGTATTCTTCTCTATTACACTGGGTACCGCTTCTCTTGGCGATCCTAAGAAATTAGGTAGAATCGGTGGGAAGACCATTGCGTTCTTCCTTGTTACAACGACGATTGCGATCAGTATCGCGATTTCCCTTGCTTATCTTTTCCAACCGGGAAGTGTGGATATCAACCCAGCTGGCGCAGAGTATGAAGCGCAGGAAGCACCTGGTGTCGTTGAAACATTTACAAACATTATCCCGACGAACCCGATTCAGGCCATGACAGAAGGAAACATGCTTCAAATTATTGCCTTCGCCATCTTCATCGGTTTCGCGCTGGCGATGCTTGGCAAGAAAACCGAAGGGATTTACAAGCTTGTCGAACAGGGAAATGAAATCATGATGTTCCTTGTAAACCTAATCATGCGCTTTGCTCCTTATGGTGCCTTTGGTCTCCTTGCTTCTGCAATTGGAACAATGGGGATTGACGGTATGAAAGGGATGGCTATGTACATGTTCGTCGTCATCTTAGGATTGGTCATTCACGCCATCGTCACGTACGGTTCCGCTGTCGCTTTCCTTGGTAAGATGAATCCAATCAAGTTCGCTAAAGGTTTCTTCCCTGCGATGACCGTTGGTTTCAGTACATCAAGCAGTAGTTCAACACTACCGATATCCATGAAGACAGCTCAGGAAAATCTGAATGTGCCGAAGCCTGTCAGTAGTTTCGTGCAGCCTCTGGGTGCAACCATCAACATGGATGGTACAGCCATTATGCAGGGTGTAGCGACCATTTTCATCGCTCAAGTCTACGGTTCTGATCTTTCCTTTGCGCAATTGGTTATGGTCGTCCTGACAGCGGTTCTTGCGAGTATTGGTACCGCAGGGGTTCCTGGTGTAGGGCTGATCATGCTTGCGATGGTTCTTAACCAAGTATCTCTGCCAGTCGAAGGGATTGCGCTGATCATCGGTATCGACCGCCTGCTTGATATGTTACGTACATCCTTGAACATCACTGGTGATGCTGCATGTGCCGTCGTAGTCGCTGAATCTGAACGAAAATATGGCATCGATGAAGATGCCAAACGTATGGAAGCATAAAGCATAATAAACAAGAGTGCAACCTTTTGGTTGCACTTTTTTTATTTTATTTAAAATGAATTCTCCCAATCATCCATTTCCTTATATAAATTATTAAACTAAATGGCAGGTTTCTTGAAGACTCAGTTTCGAGACTTATGCTGAGTGGATGGGGGCTGCGGGGAGTAGCTCGCTTTCCACGGGAGCGCGGTGAGCCTCCTCGGACTGCGTCCTGTGGGGTCTCACCAATCACTTTTTTCCCGCAGGAGTCTCGCCATTCCCCTTCGCCCCTTAACCAAGTATGGTTCTCGAAACCACTACTGTAAAACTTAGCTTGTATGGTTATGAGAAGTGAATGATGTAAACTCTACCCCATTGCCGTTTAGCAAACGGAAATGTTTGATACAACGCACTATACGCCCGCCTAGGGGAGAAGAATTGGAACCTTGTTTAAGAATACATGTTGTCTAATCATCCACTTCCCTCAACCATACAAGCTGCCCCTTTTAGAAGTGGTTTCGAGACACTTAAAAGGTCAAGGGGCGGAGGGAAACGGTGAGACTCCTATGGGACGTGTGGGACAGGTGAGACCCCGGAAGGCGTAGCCTGAGGAGGCTCACCGCCCGCCCCATGGAAAGCGAACCTTTTCCCGGAGCCC
>NZ_JAYLVQ010000003.1:0-2940 GCF_035818575.1 Halobacillus sp. HZG1 | reverse complement strand
TTACCTGCCTAAAACTGTAATAAATCCTTCTTAAACCGCGTTGATATAGGATTCTCAACCATAAAAGCTCCTATTGCTGAAAGGTAGTTTCGAGAGTTTCTTCCGGCAAGTGGGCGGAGGGGAATGGCGAGACTCCTGCGGGAAAAAAGTGCAGGGTGAGACCCCACAGGACGCAGTCCGAGGAGGCTCACCGCGCTCCCGCGGAAAGCGAGCTATTCCCCGCAGCCCCCATCCACCCAACAGAAGTCTCGAAACTGAGTCTTCAACTAAAGGGAGCTTTAGTAAAATAAAAGAAAACCCAGGCAAGCGCTAGGCTTTGCCTGGGTTCTCTCTTAAAAAGATGGAAGGTTGTCCAAGTTGTTGGATTGAATGCCATCCGGTTCACTGCGCAGATGGTCTTCTCCATCTTTACCTCGAATGAGGTTCACGTGTTCCAGTTCACCACTGCGCGCCATTTCATGTGCTCGCTTATAATCGATCACTTGTCCTGACGACAGCTGCATTTCAACAATGCTTCCTTGCCCGTTTTTTCTAACGGCGACAATTCGTTCTGGCATCATTCTCAACCTCCTCAACCATTATTTTGTCCAGGAACCTAAATAATATGAGTATCAATCCGTGGGGATTATTGGATGTTTTCATAAATAAAAAAGGCAGCTGAAATGGCTGCCTTTTCTATCTTACATATCGTGAGAAGATTTTTGCTTCTGACGTGAATGTTGTCTGTTTTTCACTTTATGAGATCCTTGAGCCGGTTCTCCGTATGCTTGTTTAGGCCCAAGAGGCAAATTCGGTTGTTCCTGTTGTTTCGGTCCCATGCGTCTACCCATAAAAAATCCGCCTCCTTGATTATCTGCGTTTACGAGCTGCTTCTGGCCCCTCCATCGCGGTCGCACCTGGATAACTTAGGCGCTGATCACGGTCGGACTCCACTCTACCGGATTTTTTCAACTTTTTCTCTTGTCGATCTCTACCCATTTTAAAACGCCTCCCTTCTCTTTTAGTATGGAAAAGAGAAGAGAGGCTATGCCTGGGAATCATTTTTTAAAATCGTCGAGAAAATCCTTTTGAAAGCTTGTATTCACCTGAGGATTGGTCGGATTACTAAGATCTCGGAAAGGGTTTTTTCCGTATTTTTCCGTTAAATCATCAATCGTTTTATACAAGTTTTCTTTGCTGGCATATTGTTCAAAATTAAATAGATCTAATTGCTGACTAACTTCTGATTTCTCTGCCAGATCGCTTGCAGTAACACCCAGAAGACGAACAGGCTGCTGATTCCAGTGATCATCGAATAACTGCATCGCCACTTGAAAGAGATCGTCTGATGAATGGATGAATTCCTGCAATTGCCGGCTGCGTGTCACTGTTTTCCGGTCATGGTAGCGGATCATCACCTGTACATTCCTTGCGAGAACCTTTTTATTCTTCATCCGTGCTTCCACTTTATTCGAAAGCCTGCGGATGACGCTTTGTACCTCTGTATCATCGGTTGTATCCTCTGGGAGCGTTGTAGATGTCCCGATGCTTTTAAATTCATGAACCGCATCAGGGTCGACAGGACGGTCATCGATTCCATTCGCCCTGTTTTTCAACCGCTCTCCATTGATTCCAAGAACACCCTTTAATTCAAGAACAGAATGCTCAGCTAATCCACCAATGTTTTCAATACCGATTTTCCTTAATTTCTCTGCTGTTTTCGCTCCCACTCCGTACATTTCTTCTATCGGTAAAGGCCATAATTTTGTTTCAAGATCTCTTTTCCGTAAGATCGTAATTCCCATAGGCTTTTTCATATCAGAAGCCATTTTTGCCAAAAATTTATTAGGAGCGATTCCAATACTGCAAGGCAGATCGAGCTCGTCATAAATCCGCTTTTGTATCCGCTCGGCTATTTCCGGAGGCGAACCTTGCTCTGCGCAGTCGGTTATATCCATATAACCTTCGTCTATCGATACAGGTTGAACCAGCGGTGTCACATCAGCCAGAACTTTAAACATTTCTTTAGATGCTGTACGATATCGTTCAAACGTCGGGCCCATGACAACAAGTTCAGGGCACAACCTTCTGGCCTCTCCTAAAGGCATCGTCGTTTTGACCCCATATTTGCGGGCTTCATAGCTGCTTGTGACAATGATCCCGCGCCTTTCTTCAGGATTTCCTGCAATGGCAAGCGGCTTGCCTTTCAAGGATGGATCAAAGGCTGCTTCCACAGACGCATAGAAACTGTTCATATCAACATGAAAAATGACGCGGCCTTTTTTGGGATACCATTTGGACTGCATAACGTTCTTCCTCCATTGGAACATTTGTTCTCTATTATACCATGCCATCCTTTGTTATTGTTCATCAACGCTTCAATTATTGTTTGTCTAATTCATAAAACTCATCATCGTATTATTAAGCTAACGGGCATGATTGTGGAAGACTCAGTTTCGAGACGTTTGTTGAGTGGATGGGGCTGCGGGGAATAACTCGCTTTCCGCGGGAGCGCGGTGAGCCTCCTCGGACTGCGTCCTGTGGGGTCTCACCAAGCACTTTCTTCCCGCAGGAGTCTCGCCATTCCCCTCCGCCCCTTTGCTATATCAGAGTCTCGAAACCACTACTGAAAAACTTAGCTTGTATGGTTATGAGAAGTGAATGATGTAAACTCTACCTACAACACACTATACGCCTGCCTAGGGGAGAAGAATTGGAACCTTGTTTAAGAATACTTGTTGTCTAATCATCAACTTCCCTCAACCATACAAGCTGCCCCTTTTAGAAGTGGTTTCGAGACACTTATAAGGTAAAGGGGTCGAGGGAAACGGTGAGACTCCTATGGGATGTGTGGGACAGGTGAGACCCCGGAAGGCGTAGCCTGAGGAGGCTCACCGCCCGCCCCATGGAAAGTGTTCAAATGCGGAATCGTCCTGGTAGACACGACTGGCATAAGCAGAC
>NZ_JAYLVQ010000002.1:0-1657 GCF_035818575.1 Halobacillus sp. HZG1 | reverse complement strand
CTTCCCACCTAGGCAGGCATAATGGGCTTTGTATCAAGCAATTACTCTTTCTAGACGTCCATTGGATAGAGTGCATATTATCCATTTCCTATAAACATATATGCTGATTTTCTAAGTAGTGGTTTCGAGAATCTTCCTTGGCAAAGGGGCGGAGGGGAATGGCGAGACTCCTGCGGGAAAAGAGTGCTAGGTGAGACCCCGGAAGGCGTCAGCCTGAGGAGGCTCATCGCGCTCCCGCGGAAAGCGAGTTATTCCCCGCATCCTCCATCCACTCAAAGAACATCTCGAAACTGAGTCTTCAAGAAACCTGCCATTTACTTTAATAACAGAACACAGGTTCATTAATAGAACCTGGTTCTTTAGAGAATGTGATGATCGATGATTTTTACGAGTTCCACGATTTCTGGTTTGGACACTTGTCCATCAGCTCCAACGATTTCGCCTTTGTGTCGAAGGTCATCTGTGATCAGTGAAGAGAAAATGACGACAGGAAGTCTGTTCATATCGCTATGACCCTTCAACAGGCGAGTAAAATGGTGGCCGTCCATACGCGGCATTTCAATATCAGTGATGATCAACTGGTATTCTTCTTCGATGGTTTTCCCTTCTTCCAATAAATCTTCCAAATGTTCATAGGCTTCTTTTCCGTCCTCAAAGGTAATCGTATTTTCATAACCTGCTTCACTTAACGTTTCCTGAAGCATGGCACGAAGCATAGCGGAATCTTCAGCAATCAGAATTTTCTTTTGTGAACGTTCCCTTTGGCCAAGTTCGCGCAACTGATCAGCATGAATACTGGATTCTGGATTGATATCAGCGACCACTTTTTCAAAATCAAGCAGCAACAGCATGTCTTCATTCATTTTAATGACACCTGTAATCTGCGTTTCCAGCCCCTGGTACATTTTATTCGGCTTTTCAATCTGCTCCCACGAGATCCGGTGAATCTGCGTGACGGTGTGTACGTGGAAAACGATTTTCGTCTTATTGAATTCCGTCAGAATAAATTTATCCTGCTTCGGATTCTCTGATGGTGAAAATCCGAGGGCATGTGCTACATCGACAACAGGGACGACTTCCCCACGGATTTCAATGATCCCTTCCACCGATTTATGGGAATGAGGAATTTTTGTGACAGGTTGAGGGTTCAGAATTTCTTTTACTTTTATAACGTTTATGCCGAAACGGTTATTCCCGATTCCGAATTCGACGATTTCTAATTCATTGGTGCCGCTTTCGAGTAATATGCCTTGGTCCTGCTTCATGAAGCATCGTCCTTCCTTTGATAGAATCCACTTTTTATATCGTCTATCAACGGTTAAATATAAAGCAGTTGCCCTATATTACTGCATGCCTCACACTTTTTCAATAGAAGCTCCCTTTAGTTGAAGACTCAGTTTCGAGACTTCTGTTGGGTGGATGGGGGCTGCGGGGAATAGCTCGCTTTCCGCGGGAGCGCGGTGAGCCTCCTCGGACTGCGTCCTGTGGGGTCTCACCCTGCACTTTTTTCCTCGTGGATATCCGGTTCCGGCGCCTAGCGGCTAGTGAGACTTCCCTCGCTTCTGTACGATAAGTCAACATCGAATCGCTACGCTCTCCGTGTTTCCTTTATCTCCGCCAGCTCAGTCCAGTCCATACGCCGCTGATCGAGGCGCCT
>NZ_JAYLVQ010000001.1:0-2036 GCF_035818575.1 Halobacillus sp. HZG1 | reverse complement strand
ACGTGAAAAAGTAGAAACGTACATGTATTACTACAATTATTGTCGACCTTTTAAAAAACTAAACTGCCATACTCCAATTGAATTCAGAGTAATGGCAGCCTAGGTGTTTTATTGAGTCTTATTTAACTGTGTCACTCCATTACAAGGAAGCGGGTTTTTTTTGGGCATATGTCTGTTCTTTTTTATAAAAATTCAGCCGGAACTGCAAAAATCCTAAGACGATGATAAGGGCGAACGCAAGGAAAATGTTGCTGTAAACGGCTGTCGTACCTTCAAACCCGAACCAGTTGAAAGGCTGGTTTGGATCGAATACGTCAAGCGCTCTTCCGATCAAGGCCCCACTCAGAGCACCAGATACAAAGTTAAGCAGGTTGAAGACTCCCATTCCGACCCCGGTTTCGTTTTTGTGCAAAATGTTCGCAAGAATGTCCGCAGATGACGCCTGCACGAGCGGGAAACTCATGTAAGCAATAATGATCGCTCCACTCACGATATACGGATGAGCTCCGACAAGGGTAGACAACACGACAAACCCGGTTCCTAATAAACCAAGAGCCAAATAGAGAACAAACGTGTTCCCTTTTGAATCGACGAGGTTTCCCCCTTTTTGACCCATCAAGGCTGCACTCAACGCGCCGGGAAAAAGGACGAGACCGATCATCATCGTACCAAGCCCATACGCATCACGGAACATGATTGGAAGCATGAACATCATGCCGAACAAACAAACAACACCGAGAAAACTTGTAATGATGGTGGCTCTGTACTGATTGCTTTTGAATAGATGAGCTGGAATGAATGGCTCGTCAATGGACTTCATCCGCCATAAATTCAAGGCAAAGAACAGTACCGTAAACACGAACAGCCATGTGATCCCCAGTGTAATCCCAAGCATAAGTGTAGAAATCACCCCGGCAATCAAAGCGGCCCCAAGGTAATCGATGTACCCTTTTTTCGACTCTTCCTGTGGTAGATTTTTACGTAAGAATGGCAGCGTAATGATTATCAACGCGGACGTTAAAAATAAATACCGCCAATCAAGAAAACCTGCAATGAACCCGCCGGCAATCGGACCGACACCTGAGGCAAAAGCCATCACAGAAGAAACGATGCCGAGTACTTTCCCTCGTTCATTCGGAAAGTAACGGATCGGAGCCAGAAACACAAGCGCTGGGATCATGGCCCCACCGACAGCCTGTATGACCCTCGCCATCAGCACCATTCCATAATTTTGCGCGAAAAATCCAAATAAAGATCCGGCACAAAAAATGCTGAGTCCAAACGTAATCAACGTTCGATAAGGATAGTAGTCAGCCAGTTTCCCGTAGGTGAGAGCACCGACGGCATAGACCATGATATATCCTGTCATGACCCAGCTGACTTCCGACGGCATCAATTGATAGGTTTTCGCTATATCAGGAACAGCGATGTTGAACATCGTTCCATTCATCACTGACATCATCATAACCGCACAAAGAGAGATCAATAATCCCTTTGGGTTACGTACCTGTTGTTCTTCCTCCATGTTTGATCTCTCCTTCTTTATTTCGTTACCCGAAATGATTCTACACGACATCCTTATCAAAAGCAACGGCCAAACGTTGGATATGGAAATTTTACTTTGCCTTCATATTTATTTCATATAAGCTCCTGATTGTTGAAGACTCAGTTTCGAGATGTTTGTGCAGTGGTTGGGGCTACGGGGGGATGACTCGCTTTCCGCGGGAGCGCGGTGAGCCTCCTCGGACTGCGTCCTGTGGGGTCTCACCCTGCACTTTTTTCCCGCAGGAGTCTCGCCACTCCCCTCCGCCCTCTTGCTGGAAGAAATTCTCGAAACTACCTTCCAGCAATAGGAGCTTTTAAGGTTGAGAATCCTATATCAATGCGGTTTAAGAAGGATTTATAACAGTTTTAGGCAAGGTAATATAAGAGGGATTTCGAGAACCTCATATGGCAAAGGGGCGGAGGGAAACGGTGAGACTCCTGTGGGAAGTGCGTGGTAGATGAGACCCCGCAGAGCGTTAGCTCGAGGAGGC